>NZ_JBLYZG010000020.1:0-83079 GCF_049310245.1 Endozoicomonas sp. ALB115
CAGGTTTCACCATCATCGTTGAACCGCCCGGTGCGGACCCGCATGCCGGGTGCTGTGGGGAGGGCCGGAGAAAGACCAGCCCTTACCCGATTGTTCCAGCGCTTTGTGTTCCAGTTTGTAGCCTGCACCCCGAACGGTTTGAATCAGCCTGTCACCAAAGGGTTTTTCCAGCTTGTTTCGCAAACGGCTGATGTGAGTTTCTACAACTTGCTCTGTCATGCAGAGTGTCAGGGCGTGCTTGCCATTATCCACCAGCTCAACCTGATGGCCGGCCTCACGAAGCCCTTTTTCAATAAAACTGCTGAGGCTTACATCATCCTCTACCAGTAATCCCCGCATGATCGTGCTCTCATTAATATCGCTGGGGCTCAGGCCGCAGCGATTGGGTTGTTGTTGTGCTCTTCATTGGCTGGGCCGGAGACATCATTGTCCCGGTTTTTATGGTCTTGTATCAAGATTTGCTGACAGGCCTGATGGCATCAATTCTGGTTTCAATGTTCTGACCGCGAGAGTTCAACAATTCAATTTCATAAGACACTTTATTGTGGTCGTCTTCCATCTCAACGTGCCATGCCTTGCCCCCAAATTCAGACTCTGACTGTTTGACTGCCTCTTTCAGGGAAAGGTATCTGCCATTGCTGATGCCTGATGCACACAGGGCATTTTCCACCTGGTCATTATCGTGGCCGGTACGCTGTTTGCTCAGAATAACTTCACCGGTTTGCGCATGAATAATGGTTTCAATCTCTTCACCATTTTTGTTTGCCAGTTTAATCTCATACACTGCCTGCCCCATCTCTACTTCACGCTCTGCTTCAAGTGGCTCTGCGCCAGTGTGTTTTCTGGCAATCTCTACAGCCTTAAGCAGAGACAGCGCATCGTCGCTGAGGGATGTTGGTGCATCACCTGCTTTAGCTGACCCTGTAGCCAGCATGGTGCTCATACCGATGATGGCAGACAGTGCAGCAGATGTAACAAGATTTGACTTTTTCACAGTGGATTCCTCATAACAGGGGTTAACGAGACAGGGAAATATATCTGTCGATGTGGTCACTTTACCCGGGAAGATTTTCAGAAAGGTTTCCGGAACTATACATTTTTGTAAGGTTCAGGATTTGACGAAGGCCTGACGTGGTGCGGACGGATATTCAAAACGCAGTGGTGAACGATATAATACCAATCAATAGTTTCTTTTATAAGCAGGCTTCAACATGGCGTACACTGCAGCTGGATTGCACATTCTGGTCAAGCATAAAGAACTTGCCGAAGATATTATCAAACAGCTTAAAAAAGGTGCCAAATTCGATGTTCTGGCCAAGAGGCATTCCACCTGCCCATCGGGTAAAAAAGGCGGGCACCTGGGAGAGTTCAGGAAAGGGCAGATGGTGCCAGCCTTTGATAAGGTGTGTTTTACCGGGGAGTTACTGACACCCCATCTGGTGAAAACCAAATTCGGCTGGCATGTGGTCAAGGTACTTTACCGAACCTGAGTAAAGTTCAAACGCCAAAGACAGCTTTAGGTATGGTAATTCGTTTTGTTTTCTGTCATTCCTTTAGCGCCGGAAGCAATTTGCCGACAGGATGGTTCCACAAAAAATGATTGTGAAAAAGCAGCAATAAGACGTTTTCTGGCGCAGAAAAAACATGACCATCCACGCCTCCTGGTGCAGCTAAGCGTTGATATCCATACCGTTCGTGTTGAGCTTGTCGAAGTACGGTGGCACCATCCTTCGACAAGCCTCAGGATGAACGGGGTGTAAGGGTATTAACGCTTTTCTGCACCAGGAGGCTGACCGAGAATAGCGCCCGTAGCGAAGATGGCAGAAAATTGAGGATAAAAATTTCGTTTTGTGAGGTGAATAGTGGTGCTATTTGCCGAACAAAACGGAATTTTTAGACCAATTTGCTGCCACCGCAGTAGGGCAGTCTATTCTCGGTCAGCCTCCTGGGGGCCAGTACAATATTGGTGATAAAACCCTGAAAAATGCTCGTTTAACTGCTCCAGGTTTTTAAATGGATAATCTTTTCGTCCGGACAATGAAGATAAACGATCTGATTTTATAGACTGGATAAACTCTATAATCCGGATTGCAGCATCAACATGGCTGGTTAAACCCTCTGACCACTCAGCTCTCATTATACGGAAGAAATAGGCCAGACAAGACAAGGTCAATATGTGCAGGCAGTCTTTCTCTTCCTGAGGCTTTCCTTCAAGTTGAGCTTTATGGCATTTGTAAGCCGGATAGAGTATGGCCCGCTTGAAATTATATATTTCATTACTTCGCAATATAGCTGAACTGGTAAAATCAACGCCGGATGTTTCCACAGGTTCCGCGAGTTTAATACCGTCGAGCAAGATTGGTTGTAATTTGCCAGAAGCGATGCTTGTTTCCAGAGTCATAATTTCTTTTACTCGTTCTGCCCTGGCCGGGTTATTAATATCTCCATCCTCCTGACGCATAAAACGGGTGAAAAATCGGCTGATTCCACAATCCTTTCCTTCTTTTATGGAGGAAGCGTTCATCGAATGAAAAATCAGATATTTGATATTCTCCAGTTCTGAAAATCTAACTGCTAATAATTCAGTATCAAGACCCAAAGTATGAAGAAGGATATTCCATGATATGTTTAAACGAGCAATCTGCCTGTGCTTATCGGGTATACATGACTTTTTAATTCTTTGACTTATAAAGTTGTCAATAGTATTGAATTCAGGGTTCTTTACTAATATTCCATTGAAGATTATTGCTTCTTTGACTGCCAGCTGATAAAGGAAACGCTGTTTATTTGTTTCACTGGTCTTTATGCAGGTCAAAGCCAGTTCGTTGATTGCCGTAGTAATATCATCTGCCAATTTGCCTGTACTGGCTTTAGCCTGAGTATCTTCACTTGAACCGGGAATAAGAGACTTCCTGCTTTCGATTATTGTGATAAGCTCCTCAAATCTAATGAGTATGGACGTATTATCATCCAGCTCTGTTTCTAATTCCTGGTCTGACATTTTAATTTCCTGTTGCGGCGCGTTGCCGGTAGTTGATATTGGACAGGTCGAATCATGGCCAGTAACCGCAAGTTGCCAGTAAATAGCTGGCTTCATTGCGTTGAGCTCTGCTTGTATTTTATGGCCAATATCCCCACGATGGTCACCGGTTGTCAGATAAAGGACGTTGGTGGCTGCTAACTTGATTTCATGGTAGTCCTTCAACTTTTTTATCAGATTGGTACTGGCTTTTTGATAGCCACTATACCGATTACTTCCTACTCGATAAGGGAACCAGTCTATTGCATTGATAAACTGGCTCATCCTGTTGAACACCGATGCTTGCCTTCCCCTGCTGATACGGGAGGGATCTCCCGGGAAAACTGGTTGCTGAGTCGTGTTGGCAGTATTCGATTTCATGCAGTTGTCCATGCTAATAACCTCTGACTAATAGCGAGAACCAAAATGGTTACCGGCCTGGGGCATAAAATAAGTTCTGATAGCTCTCAGCCAGACCAAAAAAGGAAGGCTGTAAGGTGATGCAAGAAAAAAGTATGGAAACCAGTTGATAAAAGGATTTTTATCTGAAAAATTAACTCATCTTACCTGCACCATTTGTACCGATACGATAATTCTGCCTTTTTGCCCTGGCTGCTAATTCCCCTTTTTCCCTCGCCAATTTTTCACTCAGGCCTTTTCTTAAAGCTGCTCGGTAGGCTGCTGATTTTGCATTTATTATGGCCTTCGCCACCTTGCCTTTATCCGATCTCAGGTATTTGGCTCTGGTTGCCTTTCCTTTATCTGATTTAGTGTATCTGGTTCTGGCCGCTTTGCCTTTATCAGATGCAGAGTATTTTGCCTGGCTCCTGGCACGACGTGCCTTGTCCAGTTCGGAGGCGGTCATCTTTTTAAGCACAAGAGGCAATGGATTACCGTAACCGGAAGGCTCAGTTTTTTTAAACTGAAAAGTTTTAGTTGGAACTTGTTGTTGGGTTCCCTTCGTCAACGAGCTGACGTATGATTCTTTTTCAGTGGCTGGTACGTGAGAAACTGAAAAGCTACACAGTTGACGTAAATAGCCGTGTGTATCCTGATGGTTGACTTGCCGATTCAGATATCCAGAATGGGACGGGTAAGTAGATATCTGTACAGAATGTACAAGTCCACTCAGTTGCAAACATGAAACTTCAGCGAGTAAAAGTAAAGGGTTTTCTTGCAACTCCTGTATATAGGAATATCCGGAAACAAATTTTGTACCTGAGTTTACTCTGTCCATTGAGCTATTGGATCACAAATCATGGCTATCCTGTTTTGTGCCTTGTCTCTATTGTTGGGAATGATGCCCTTGGCTCTTGGTTGCTTGCCTTTCTCGGATGCTTCGTATTTGGCCCTGGTTTGCTTGCCTTTCTTGGATGCTTCGTATCTGGCCCTGGTTTGCTTGCCTTTCTCTGATGTTTCGTATTTGGCCCTGGCTTTCTTACCTTTACCGGATGCTTCGTATTTGGCCTTGGCTTTCTTGCCTTTACCGGATGCTTCGTAATTGGCCCTGGCCCTTGCTCTGGCTGCTTTGCCCTTATCGGATGCTTCGTATTTGGCCCTGGCTCTTGCCCTGGCTTTTTTACCCTTATCGGATAAATAGTATTTGGCCCGGGTCTTCGTGCATTTATCAGATTGTTCGTATTTTGCTCTGCTGTAGGATAGATCATATTTGGCTTTGGCCTGTTTATTTGGCAACAGAAAAATATCTTCAGTGGTAGCCTGACTTGAATGTGTAGTTGGTTGAGGTTTAATTATCTCAGCCTTTTCAACCGACCTGAAAATAGTACCGGTACGAACCTGTGTATTGGAAACATGAGTGGAAATTTCTTCAGGTTGATGAAGACTGCTATTAACAATTGGTATGCTTTGATTGGTTGATTGCTTTAAACCTAAAAGAGACTGGATTGAAAAACGTTCATTACCAGGAATGTATGCAGGGGGGGGAACCGTATTTTGAAGTTTACTTCCGGGTATTAAGTCAACTGATTGATTTTTATCACGACAGCTGGCAACGATTACTGCTGGTTTTTTTTCAAACCAGGGATTATAAAAAGGCACAGCTGGATGCTTAAGATAGTCTTCAGCAGTTTCACCACCACGCATAAAAGATAGAATATTCGACACTTTTGTAACGTCACGGCAGAAGGGCCTGCCTATTGCTACTGATTCAGAAAAAGTAGAATCATGAAAGTAAGGTAAATGGCCATAGGCTGCATTTAATCGAGCTGAAGCAAAAGAAGAAGGACTGTACATCGAAATATTGAATTATTGAACACCACCCTGAGACCAATCTTTCTCATAAAAGTTCAAGTTAAAAAATGGTAATTTTGACTGTCCCGGGTATATAGTGCGAGGGGACAGGGTGAAGAGGTGTTATGCCAGTCGCGTTTTCTTTGGCACTTTCTCTGGCGCTCTGCGAAATCGGGCTCATTGTAGTAGTGCTTCTTTTGGCACTCCCTTTCATGCTCTTGCGTAAGCGGTATTTTCTCTGAAGCTCCCTTTTGCGCTCTCTTTCGCGCTGTGCGTAAGCAGGATCATTATGGTAGCGAGCTCTTTTGCGCTCCCTGTCACGCTCTCTCATGCGCTCTGCGTAGGCAGGATCATTCTGTAAGCGAGTCTTTCTGCGCAGCATGTTGCGCTCGTTTTTGCGCTTGGCAAAGACAGGATCATTCTTATAGCGCGCCCTTTCGCGTGCATTCTTGCGCACTCTTTTGCTCTCTGCGTAAGCGGTATCACTTTGAAATGGCACACTATCTGTAATCATTGTAACTGGCGTTGCTGGCTTAAAATGATTATTAACAAACGCCTGATCAGTATTGTAGGCGGGTTGATGAAGGTTATTATTAACACACAATAAGCATTGTGAGGCTGTTTGAGGTAAACCCACGTCATAAATATATGTGGGATCACTACTCTGAAGTTTCCGTCTAACCGTAAAGTCAAGAACCTGATCTTGCCTGGTAAGGTTATCAATGATGACTATCGATCTTTTCTCAAACCGGGGATCATCAAATGGGTTATGAAAAGGGACTGCAGGCTGCTGAAGGTGGTTTTCAGTGGTTTCATCTTTAGTAATATCAGTGCTGAAAAAGTCTGAAGGACTGACATGTGGTAGAGGTGCAATGTTATATCCATCCCAAAAGTTAGCGGAGCCAGTGTTATTGTCTTGTTTATCTGGTTGATTATGATATAGAGGCAACGGTGCAATAGATGCTTTAACAGACATACCTTGGTACGTCGACTGTTGTTCATTTGTGCCTGTCTGAAGCGGTTGATCTGATGGTCTTGCAAAAAGTCCATCAGGATCAATATCGACATCGGGTAATTGATGATAGTAATACATTGAATTATAGAATAATTGAATTATGTATTAAGACATCCTCTTTTTAGAAAGGTTCCTATGATAAATAATCTGTCAATAATTCAGTTGTTTACAAAAAATCAGATACTAGTAAGTTGACGGTTGGGTCGCATAAACCAGTGCATTCCATTGTTCATCAATCTTTGACTCAAAAAATTGATTTAGTGCCACTGAATCAACAAGATCCTTGGTTTCCCTGAGCCTGTTTAATGAAGTAACATAGGCATATTCATTGGAACTGGAACTCCCTGCATGGTTTTGATCATAATGATCCACTAACCCATCAAAGTTGCTATTTTCCTTTGCTAACCATTGTGATAATTCTTCATCATGGGATTTGATAAACGCAAAAAATATTTCATCCTTACATAAGCTTATCAAGTAATTTTTTAACAGGCTTTTATTGTTTATTGCCTGAATAAAATCATATTGTAATCTTCCATATTGCCCCCTGATAGCATTGACAACACTACGGCCCTGTTCTGGGAAATATTGTTGAATATGATTTTCAGAAAATTCACAAATTTCTCTCGCAAACCGGTTTTTTACATACGCTCTGATTTCAGTGGATTCATTACCTCCAAGGAGGTTGTGCCTGCCCAGGACGCTGATCAGTTGTTCCTCATGAATAAGTAGTTTGGCTTTACCAAGCAATGAAAACCAGTTAATGCTGTTATCTTGATCACATATACCCTCCGTCAGTGTTGCTGCCTTGAATCTTACTTTTATCAGGTCACAAACTTCCGCGGTATGGTCCTCGCAATCTCTGGATGACATACTTTCAATTATTCCGATAATCTCGCCAATGAGCTCTGGTTTTTTCAGCAGATTATTGAGTATTTCTTTGTATACATCACCCAGGTGTAAACGCTCTGAATCGTTTGCACTTTTGACCTTATCTTCAAGGATGTGAAGTTTCTGTATTTGAACTGGGCTGAAAATATTTACCAGCCTTGCTTTGGCTTCGTTAAGCGACAGATTTATATCTGCAGGTTGATTATATGTTCTGTAATGTGCAGGATGCTCTTGATCAAGCCAGGATACTGGTGATGAAGTACCAGAACTAGAGTCAGACCTGTATCCCGATATAGAGCTGGAACTTGAGCTTGAGCTGGCATCGGGTCTGTGCCTGGACCTGGATCTTTCTGCTCTAGATGTTTCTGCCCAAGATCGGGCCCAAGATCGGGCCCTGGACCGGGCTCTGGATCGGGCTGTTCTGGAGGATGAAGAGGCAGGAAAACGTGTTAAGTCATCGCTGGAGCCCGCCACTTGGCGATTACTCTGCCCACCGATAGGTTGACTGTATAAATGTCGAGATCCGGGAATAGTCCTGGCTACGGCATTTTTTTGTTCAGTGGTAAGGGCCTCTTGAATGGTATTAACCAATTCAGCACCTAACTTCTTTCGGATAAACTGGCACTTTGGAAACTTCTGGGCATGTAAATCATCTGGTGTTTCATCTACTTTCCAGTTTTGCAGACAACCACCACATGAAAAACATCGCACCAGCTCCCCATCTTTGAGTGAATAAAAACCGCTGGCAGAAATATCCTGATTAGAGACAGCAGAGGAAAAAACAGACGAACGTCTTACATTTCTCCAGTTACTATTATTGAATGTCTGCGCCCTGTTTGTGCGATTACTCATCGCTTCGTTAAATGGTCTCTCAGGGGCATTGTCCGTATCAGATCCACTGCTATCTTCCACATCAAAACCACTAGTAGATATATCCCTGTCGGCAATAAGTGAAGCTTCCCGGGCAACAGGAATTTCCTCAATATTGTTAACTGATAATAGTAACCACTTCAGATAATCATTTGAGCGAATATCTTTAGCGATTTGCTCTACGGGCTGACCATGGTTGGCATAAATTTCACCACCAGAGTCCCTTAGCTTTAAAAGAAGTTGATCGTAACTTAACAGCTCTGAAAAATCTTTTGCTATGTGGGTGTCGCCAGTTACTACATCTGTAAATTTAAAAATCGTCTCAGCTTCGGGTGAAGGTGCATGGGGTAAATGGGTCTGAGGGGGATTGTTATAACCAACACTATGGTGTCCCAGCATTGCTCTTGCGGATTGATCAACTGCTCCGGTATCCCGCTGATTTGTTGCAGAACCGGGGTTGCAGGTATAACTATCGTTGCCAATATTATTCATAACTCGACTGGATCCTTACTCATCAATCATTTTCTGAGATGAACATCTTTAATTGCTGAAATTAATTGTTAGATGATATTGAATAATTTTAAAAAAATTAAATAAAAACCTGATGGTTTAATCAGGATTGGTTTTGTGGTTAATTGCTTTTTATCTGATTAATTGTTTCAGGTTTATGAGTTTTTTCAATATTCATTATTGCCAGTAGTGTTTTGATAAAGTCCTTCCTCTTGAACTCATAATCATTAGCATGATGTGTTGTCGCCAGCCAGTCGTTAATTCTATGTTCAAAATCCTTACGGCAAGCATGGCTGGTCAATTTTATTTGCAGCGTTTCAGTCAGCACAGGCAGGCGATGTTCCTGAAGGTGATTGGTTTGGCCGTCAGGTTGTTTGGATTGGGCTTCTTGCAGAGCGATAAACTGCCGGGCTTTATTCAGGCTCAGCAGGCAGCGCATAAACAAACCATAAATACGCTCTTCAGGGTTTTGAGGAAGATTAAACAGAATGGTTCGTGGCAGGTATTCCGATCCTTTTTGCAATTGTTCTGTCAGCAAGTCAAGGTTATCAGCGAGATATTCCAGCGTATCGTTCAGTAATCGGGTTTCTTCAGCAAACGACAGGCACCATACCGGTCTTTTAACGCCAGGAACGTGCACGGGCAATTGTACGGCCTGTTCATGGGCTGCTCTGGCGTCAATGCTGACCTGAAGTACCATTGCTTTCATCCCCAAATCACCGTCATTAAATTGAATATTGTAGGCGTGTGGCAGTTTAATCGCCCGACACCCCCGGATTGGCCAGATAATGATGTTTTTGGGGATTTCAGAATCACTGTCGGTGTTCAGTGCCAGCAGCCTGTCAAAGAGTGTTCTGGCAGAGGCTTCCTGCGTGCAGATAATATCAATATCATTAAATGATGAGCAGAGGTTCTGTAAAAAGCGTGCGTAAGAACCGGTAATCAGCATGGGTGGATGGGTATAAGAGTCATTGATTTCCTGAATAATCTCCAGTGTTTTCAGGGTAAGCGCAGTAAACCGCGAAACCTGCTTGTGCAAAAAGCCGGTGTCACCTGTTGTTAACCGCTGTTTCACGGTTTGACCCACAATGGCACGGTTAGCTGAGTGCTTGTGGCCATCGAACAGTAACTCATCCATTGTACTGGCGTCACTGCAATATTGTGCGAACCAGCAGCCTAAAGCGTGGCGCAGCCTGCTTGCGGCTGGAAAGCTCTGAAGACACTCCAGGGCCTGATGCTTAGTGATCTTCCGTCCATCAATAGACTGTCCCGTGATATAACAGTATGTCAGGAAGAAGAAATGCAGTCGTGAATTCTGAAATGAGCGCCGCAGCATGTTGATGGATTGCAATACCTGTTCTGCTGATACACTCTGATGATCAATGGGCAGTCCATGCTGCATAGCCATGAACTTCACTATACATTGGAGTCGATGTTGCTCATCGTCTTTGACCATTACCTTGTTTAAGATGTGCCATGCCTCTTGAAGTGTACTGCGGGTTTCGCTGGTTTCATCGAACTGCTGAGTTGTCGTCAGCCTTTGAATCAGATACCTGGCTTGCCTTGCAGAATAATCTCCGGGAGCTTCATTAAACGCTGCCAATACTTCCCGGTTATCCAGATAGTGACCATTCAATTCCCTGGCGCTCAATGTCAGCTGAGTATAAAAAATAGCTCTTTCGAGCAACCAGCCACCACGCTCATAATCCTTAACCACGCCCTCCGGTCTGACCGGCTGGTCATTCAGCAACATACCCCTGAGACAACATTGTTCTCTGAAGCGCGTCAGCTCCAGTGTGGCGTTGGCGGCCTGATAATCGTTAACCACCGCCTCCGGTGTGACCTGCTGGCCATTCAACGGCAGGCCCCTCAGGCAGCATTCCGCTTTGAAACGTCCCAGCGCCAGTGTTGCCCTGGCGGCCTGATAATCGTTAACCACGGCCTCCGGTGTGACCTGCTGACCATTTAACGGCAAACCTCTCAGACAACATTCCGCTTTGAAGCGGGCTATCCCCATTTTGCGATCCGGACTATCGAGGAAATGCTTAACCACCGCATCCGGTGTTACGTTCTGACCATCTAATGCCAGGCCCCTCAGGCAACATTGTTCCTTGAAGCGTGCTATCCCCAGCTTGCCTGCCGGACTCCCCGGGAAACACTTGACCACCATATCCGCTGTGACCTGTCGGCCATTCAACATCAGACCCCTCAGGCAACATTCCGCTTTGAAACGTGCGGCCCCCAGTTTGCCTTCCAGACTGCCCGGAAAACACTTGACCACCCTATCCGCTGTAACCTGTCGGCCATTCAACATCAGACCCCTCAGGCAACATTCCGCTTTGAAACGTGCGACCCCCACTTTGTCCTCCTGACTCTCCTGAAAGTCCTTAATCACCGCCTCCAGAGAGATCTGCTGGCCATTCAACGGCAGTCCTTTCAGGCAACATTCCGCTTTGAAGCGCGTTATTCCCAGCTTGCCTTCTGGACTGTCCGGGAAATCCTTTACCACCGAATCCGGTATGACCTTCTGGCCTTTTAACAGCAGTCCCCTCAGGCAACATTGTTGTTTAAAGCGAGCCAGCTCCAGTCTTGCCCTGGTGGCCTGAAAATCCTTAACGACTGAATCCGGTGAGACCTGTTGACCATGCAAAATCAGGCCCCTGAGGCAACATTCCGCTTTGAAGCGTGCCAGCTCCAGTGTCGCTTTGGCTGTCTGATAATCTTTCACCACTTCATCCGGTGTGACCTGCTGGTCATTCAACACCAACCCCCTCAGACAACATTCTTCCTTGAAACGCGCCAGCTCCAGTCGTGTCCTGGCTGTCTGATACCCCTTAATCACCGAATCCGGTGTGACCTGCTGGCCATTCAACGGCAGGTACTTCAGGCAACAGTCTTCCTTAAAGCGCATTAGCCCGAGTTGCCCCTCCGGACTATCCGGGAAATCCTTCACCACCTCACCCGGTGTCAGCAGCTGGCCATTCAACGCCAGGTTTCTCAGGCAACACTCTGCTTTGAAAAGCGCCAGCTCAAGTGTTGCTCCGACTGCCTGAAAATCCCTGATTACCGCTTCCGGTGTGACTTGTCGTTCATTCAAAGTAAGCCCTCTCAGGCAACATTCTTCCTTAAAGCGCGCCAGCTCCAGTGTTGCCCTGACTGCCTGATAACCCCTGATCACTTGCTCCGGTGTGACCGGCTGGCCATGCAATGGCAAAACTCTCAGGCAACATTCCGCTCGGAAGCGGGCTATTGCTACCTGGTACTTATTCTGCCGATCTGGCTTCTGGCTAAACTCTTGAATGACCTGATCCGGGGTAACTTTGCGATCGTTGTGTAAAATGTTCTTCAAGCAGAGCTTTTGCAGGAAGAAGCCGCTTCTTATCGTCGAACTTTCATTTCTATAGGCTTTAAGCACGTCAGCCGTGGTGATTTTATGACTTTGTAACTGTTTATTCTGCCAAAAGCTGTCTTCAATCTGTTTGCTTATATCCGGGATGGAGGCTTTACTTTGAGACGGCTGGTTTGAGACTTTTTTGCCGTTAAAGGTGCTTCTGGAACGGTTGGGCGGCCGACGTGAACCGGCTGTCTGGTCAATCCGGCCAGCAGGCTTTGAGTGGGAGGAGGTCGATGTGGTTGCTTTCAGAATGAAACCCTGAACAGCTGGACTTTAAACATCGTCTTTGACCTCAAAATGATTATTAGGTTCTTGAATTGGTGAAATATCATCCTGACTGGTTCACTGATAATTCTGACTATACTTTCATGCTCAAATATAACCTTGAGATGAGGTGTTTATGTCCACTGAGCATCAGGCCGTAGTGGTCAAGTTGAACCAGATTCTGGAGCATGAGCTGGCAGGGGTTGTACGATACAGTCACTACAGCTTTATGGTGTTTGGCTATAGCAGGATTCCCATTGTTGGATGGTTTCGTTCAGCAGCAACAGAAACGCTGAATCATGCCTATGAAGCGGGAGAAATGATCACTTATCTCGGTGAGCACCCATCCCTTGGCATCGGTGGGCTTTTGGAAACCTCAAAACATGATATTCACGACATCCTGATGGAGTCTCTGGATTTTGAGAAGCAGGGCGTAAAGTACTATTACGATCTATTGGAACTTGCCGAGAAAGATAAACTGGTGGTGGTTGAAGAGTATGCCCGCCGTTTGATTGCAGATGAAGAAACTCATATAGGCGACATAGATAAAATGCTGAGGAAACCAGGCGATATCGCCAGCGTAGTTTAGGTTGTTTTGGAACCGGCTTCTCTTTCATTAATCGCAGCCAGGGCTTGAGCAGACTGGCTGCGGGTTCTTCAATGCACAAGATGACTCCTGGCAAACCCTGCGATGGCTATGTACCAGCATGATAGCGTTTTGCCTTGCACAGTAACTGCCCACATAGCCAGAAATATACGATGCCACGACTTAGCTGATATCAATGGCAAATTGTTTTAAAACAGTCAGTTCAATCACCTTCAGTGTATTGATATGGGTCGCCCGGATATAAACAGGAGGTGCTACATTGTTTTCCAATGCTTCTTGCCATCGTGCTGCACACAGGCACCATCGGTCACCGGCCCTGAGCCCGGGAAAGTCCCATTCCTCCCGGGGGGTGATCAGGTCATTGCCCTTAGACAGCGAGTATTGCAGAAATTCATCAGTCATGTGAGCACACACCGTATGCCCCCCTTTGTCATCGGGGTGGGTATGGCAGAAACCGTCACGAAAAAAGCCGGTGACAGGGTCCTTACAGCAGGTTTCCAGTATAAGTCCAAGCACATTTTGTTGTTCGAAGAATGACTCGGCCATTTATTTAACTCCCATATTTTGTTTATCCGACATTATAGGATAAGAGATCAGTTCTACTTTCTTTGCATTGATACCTGAAAAGTGAAGTTATTGAGTCAACATCAATGATCTCTGTCAGGATATTCTCAGAATTTTGAACCTTTCGGTACGAAGCACTGTCGAATTACCTGCATATTTTATATATGAAAAATGGTTGTTTTTCAGTCATGAGTATTGTTCTGGCAGATTCAGGTGTAAGGCTATCCTATAGCGATGCATTCTGGTTTCGGTATGAAGGGTACCGGGAAGACACCTGTGTCGTATATTCTGCCATAAGAGCCTTTACTGACACTGTTGCCAGAAATGTAGAAGTAGCCAGAGATAACTTTGTTCAACATCTGGATGTCCATCTCGGAGAGCGTATTGCAAAGCGCATAAGTGAATGGCAGGTCTCCATTCCATTAGCGATTCCGGTAAGTCAGGAAATGTTTGATTTTACTGCAGGACCTCACCTGGAAAACTCTCCCAAGGCAGAAGAGCTGTCACAATATTTGAATTCACTTTTAAATGAAATGACATTTAAAGGTATTACACCAGAGCAATCATTTACTAAAATAAGTAAATTGTATGATCTGGCTCAGGCATTTGCTAATGAAGCTGGTTGTCTGCCTGAAAGTTGGTATCGTTATGGCCCGCAACCCGCTGCAGGATTACCCAGGTTATCCTCTCCCGGCTACCCTCGCAGTGATCCTCGCCATAATCCGGAAGAAGACTTCTGTCTGAGAGAGCAGCGACTTGATTATGCTGAAATACTGCATCAACAAATTGTTAATTCAGTGAAAATTATTTTTAAGCGCATGAGCGATTTGTCATCACCATTTAATCAAACAAATACTGATCGCACAGGAGAAGATGAAATCAGGTGTGTGATGAATTTTAGAGAATATTGGTTAGGTAATAAAAAACTGTGTGAACAATTAATGAAAAGTCGGCGTCAGGATATTAGAGCGGGAATAGAGTCTCTGGATTTTAACAAGCGAATGTTTTCCATGGTCTAGGAGGCTATCCGAGAATAGCGCCCGTAGCGAGGATTGCGAGAAATTGAGGATAAAAATTTCTGATTCTGAGGAGAATAGCGGGGCTATTTGACGAAGAAGCAGGAATTTTTAGACCAGTTTATCGCAACCGCAGTAGGGCAGTCTATTCTCGGACAGCCTCCTAGGGTCAGGAAAAGCAACAGCAATTTTCCAAAGGCTGCGTTTTTACAAAAACAGAGGGACTTTTTTTATAAAAAAGTTGGGTCAGGTATTGCCGGTTATAAACTCACCTTCGTCATCACTCTGACATTCTGTATTATCACTATGAATTCATTACCCAATGCAGCACACTCATTATCAACAGTATCGTTTAAGAACCCTGAGAGTTGCCCGGTGCAACCAGGCAAACATTCAAACACTGAAACTCGCCACTCCCCGGGTAGCAGAGAGCAGATAAGGCAGGAATTGCTGGGTGCTTTCAAGACAGGCACGTTGGGTGCTCGACAGGTCTGGATGTGTCACGGGGAATCAGCTCATGCAAGATTCAAAAAAGAGTCGGCTTATCTTGATCATAACAATGAGTTACCAAAAGCACCAAGACCCGTCATCCTGATTATGGAAGATGTGCCATTGATGTTAAGATCGAACCATGCCACCGTTGGCATTATAAACCCCGGTACTCTCGCTGTTTATAAGAAAAATGCCGGAACATCCAGATTACAGAACAATGCCTTAAAGCCAGACGAACTGCCTGTTAAATGTCTGCCTGACCACAATTCACTGCGGGAGAAAATGAAGGAGAGAGCGACACGGCTCTGTACTGTTTATAAGCAATCTTCATCAGGTCAGCTGCGCAGGAAAGGCACATTCAAACCGCCAGAATTCAAGGAAAAAGATAATGAAAATTTAACATGCTATCCAGAATGGCTAACCACCGGGTACATAAAATCACAAATCAAGTGCTATCTCACGGTAAAAGAGGGCACTGACAACAGCATTACCGAACATTTGCAGGATAAACACCAGTTAGAAGAGGTTTTTGGCATTGATTCGTTGCCCTGGATGGTTTATTCCCAGCAAAGCGGTTCAGCAGAGGTTTATTTTGAGGATGAACTCAGTACTGATCATTTAGCACTTAATGAGGCCAGGCTTGGTAATTTTGCGTTATCCCATAACATTTCTGAAGATGCCTTCAGGGGGATGTTGAATCTTCTGCCTATGCCGTTAAAAGCTAAAACCATCAATCAACACCATCTGCCAACGCTACAGCATCCATTTCAGGATATTATAACACTGGCAGAGAGCCCGGACTTCAGTCGTGAAAACTTACGGGAATTAATAGGCCGTATTTGGAAATTATTAGAGCGGGATGCTCCTGTTCAAAGAAAGTTTTTTTACCGGGGGGAATATCAGACAATACTTGATTTGCTGATCCAGTCAGCTGAAATATTATGGTACAGAAATGATTACAAGTTGTCGGATGATCATGATGAACGCCAGGATTTGAGAGAGACAGCTTACGAGGAAGATAGAGTTTTCCAATTAGCCAGTGATCTGGTCAGACGCGGAGTGTTGTCTACTGGTTGGAAAACCGGCCTGAACGTTCTGGGGCAACTTTATTCAATAAGGCTTTGCTGTCATTTTGAGGCATTGGGAATACCCTACAAGGGCCACTTATGGTCTACTATGTCTTTTCTGATTGGTCACCGCTCTTTCAATCATCCGGTTGTTATGCTGCAGTTTCATAAACGTTGTCAGAGTTTCAATGCAGCACAACTGCAGGAAGTGTTTATCGTCACACTTCGGGAACCTTTTCAGAGATATTATTGCTATAAGCACTTTAAGGATAATTTATTAGCCCTGTTTTATTATGGTGTACCTGATGATCAAACACTTGGCGCTGTGAGAAAATCAATAGCAAACACCAGTGCCCAAAGCATTAAAAAATCCCTGGGAACGCTTTGCGCAGATGATTATATTCACTGGGTTAAAGAACTCTGGGAACGTCGAGATCAAGAGCCCTTTTATCAGCACTGGCCAGAAAATATCAAAAAAGGGCAACAACAAATCGTCGAACTGCAAAAGTCCCTCGGCCTTACCGGCTGTCAGTCTCCCCAAACTGCATCCCTGACGCAACCAACGGAGTTGCAGTTTATCGTTGACGCCTTCAGCCAACCACCGGTTCTGCCCAATGCCAGGGATAACGAAGAGACCATTCTGAGAATATTACAGCACTATTACCGACGGCCCGGTCCAGAGCGAGTCATCAAATGCCTTGGCAGTGACACACTGCCCGGGGTATGGAAGCCGGATCACAACTGCTGCCATGTATTGCGGGCCCGGAACAATCTGTTGTGGTATATCGAGCTGCTGGAGAAATTCCATCAGATGCATTTCTCTGAAATTGAAAAGAATCTGCTGTCGCTGGCGATCATCTATCATGACGCCGCAGCGGAAGATGTCCCCAAGCAAGATGAGGAAGCCAGGGCGGCTGACTATTTCAAACGGGATCTTCAGGGGCAGTATCCACAACAGTATCTGAAGGAGATTGGCGAGGCACTGTCCCGCAAGGAAGATGACGTACATGGCAAGAGCGACCAGGGTCTGTCGTCATCGGTTCGGCGTTATCTGCATGTACTGCGCTTTGCTGACCGCATGGATTTTATCCGATGCACCGGGATTGATGCCTCGTTCCCGGGATCCTTCAAAGACCGTCAGCAGCCTGGCCACTTTGACGCCTCGCTTTTGGATCTGCCGTCGCAGGTAACCAGAGATTTCACCAATGACCCTGCCCTGAAACCGGACTTTCAACGGCAACTGGAAGCCGCCATGCACGGTGCCGCTGATCTGCTACAGGTTACTGGCAACAAGCGTGAAGACTGTCGGCCGGATTCCTATGTCCAGACTTACCAGCTTGAACCTGATGAAGCAACGATCACCGAGAAATTTGAACTGACGCCCTTGCCACTAAAGAACATGGAAAAATATCTGGACGATAATGTCCGGCGCTATATTGCCAGCCGTGCAGGCATTCACACCTGTACAAGCTCTGACCATAAAGATTGCAAAACTAATCGCCGAAGGGGGGTTACCCGTGGCATCCATAATAGCTTCCATGATCTCAGGCAAGTCAGAGTGCCAACAGGGATGACCCGTCTGGAAAAGATGCAGTGTCGTCAGGGTTTCAGTTTATTAAGTGTGGAAACACAAGGTGCCATCGCTCAAGAGGTGCAACGACTGCAATTGAAGGGGATACTTATGAGCCTCGGCACATTAACCCAGGAAACCCTGAAATCACGTCGGGCAAAAAGAGTACTTGCGAAAAGAGGATTTGCAGTGGTCAGTCGGAAGCGCTTCAGGGGATACAATGACAAAGGGGGGATAAAAATGCAGAAAATGCTGGTACCTCTGCGGATTCGTCCAAACCATGAGACTGCTGTTTAGGAGGCCGTCCGAGAATAGACTGCCCTACTGCGGTTGCGATAAATTGGTCTAAAAATTCCTGCTTCTTCGTCAAATAGCCCCGCTATTCTCCTCAGAATCAGAAATTTTTATCCTCAATTTCTCGCAATCCTCGCTACGGGCGCTATTCTCGGACAGCCTCCTGGCAAGTAAGGCATTGGGTCTGAATAATGCCGTGTCGTGTTTAAGTAGCTAACCATATGAAATCACATATTTCTGACTCCTTGTTCAGGCACTCCCGGCAACCGCTCCTGCGTTGCTCTAGCTCCTGCATCCATGCAGTCGTGCTTCGTTACAACTCCGTTCACATAGCTACGGCTATGCTCCCTCCGTTGTGCCTCGCATAGCACCTGCCCAAGTAGCCAGAAATATGTGATTCCATATGGCCAGCTACTTATGGGAAAAATTTTTCCTTCATTAGTTCTTTTTTCAAAAAATAAGGCAAATCAAAAGAAGATATTGTTCGTTTATCAAACACATCATCCAGACGCCGCTTGCACAAACTTTCCAGACTGAGAGGGGTTTCCCGGGGGTTGTAGCCAAATTTCTGGGTGACTGTGTGGATAACATCCGGTGCCTGGCTTCTTTCTGGACAGGCACCGTAGTAGAGCAGTTCAAAAGCAATTTCCCAGAAGCCTCTTTGGTTGGCCCAGAACAGAGGAGTACCATCTCCAACTCCATGACTATGAACATCCGCCTTATGCTGCAACAACAACAGCACCACCCGGTAATTTCCTGCAAGAGCCGCCCTCGTCAAAGGCGTAGGATAACCAGAGGAATGACTATGAACATTTGCCTTATACTGCAACAATAACTGCACCACCTTGTCATGTCCTGCATAAGCCGCCCGGGTTAAAGGAGTACCATGGGCAGAGGAATGACTATTAGCATCCGCCTTATGCTGCAACAATAATTCCACCACCTGGTCATGTCCTGCATCCGCCGCCTGAGTCAAAGGAGTCCAATCACCAGAGGTATGACTATGGACATCCGCCTTATGTTGCAACAATAACTGCACTACCTTGTAATGTCCTGCCGCTGCCGCCCGCGTCAAAGGGGCACCATTACCCCTGGCACGACTATGAACGTCCGCTGATGCAGCAACAATAACTGCACGACCTGGTCATGCCCTGCCGACGCCGCCATCGTTAAGGGCGTAACTTCCCCACAGGTATGGCTGTGAACATCGGCACCGGATTGCAGCAACAGTTTAACAAGTTCAATTCGTCCAAATTTAGCAGCTCCGGCCAGCGGGCTGTAGGGAAAGCAGCTACTTGAGGCATTGCAATCAGGATCAGCACCGGCTTGCAACAGAAGTTTCGCTAACTCAATATACCCCCGATCGATTGCCCCTCTCAGTGGTGCATGGATACTTAACCCACTGCCGTTTACATTATCCGCATTATATTTCAACAGCAATTTTACGGTTTCGATATCACCATTCTCAACAGCTATTCTAAGCAGACCATACTCGTTAGCCGCACCTTGCCACTGTGCACCATGTTCCAGCAACAGCTCCACCACCTCGACATGGCTATGATAGACAGCTTCGATCAGGGCACCCGACCTGTAATAGCCGCCGTAAAAGCAGTTAACGTTGGCTCCATGACTCACCAGTAGTCGGGCAATCTCAATATCTCCCTTGCTCGCTGCCCTGCGCAGTGGCGGCCACCATACAGAATCATTACTATCAGCGTCGGCTCCCATAGTCAGCAACAGTCGTACGCTCTCGATATGACCATTCTTGGTAGCCTGGCTCAGAGGCGTCACGCCTTTGCGGGCAAAGCTGTTAATATCCGCCCCATGGGCCAGCAACAGGCTTATCGCCTTGACCTGCCCCATTCTGGCAGCCTGGGTCAGGGGAGTCCGCCAGCCAGTGGTATTGCCGTTAATATCCGCCTGGTAATCAAGCAACAGCTGCATTAGCTCAATGTTACCCCGGGCCGCCGCCGTGGCCAGTGGCGTCATGCCTTTGGCATCCCAGTGGTCAGCATCTGCCCCGGACTTCAGCAGTAACCTCGCAATGTCCACTGACCCATGCATGACGGCCCGGGTTAATGGGGTAAACCCCTCTCTGCCGGGGAATCTGCGTGCTTTACGCTGCTTTTGCAAGCCTTCGTTGCGGCCATCAACCTCGGTGCCATTTTGTAGCAGCCATGCCACCATCTTGATATCCCCGCACTCAACTGCACAATTCAGCGGAACCCTGCTGGTAGCGCCGGTGCAGTGTACGACTGCACCACTGCTGTCGCCGGTTCCTGCAGCCAGGCCGTCCGTCTTGACTGCGGTTTGTACGTTCACAGAGCGATTGTGACCATAGGGGGGTTGTAACCCGGTGCTGCCGAAGGAGCCCGAATTGTCGGGGCCAGGACTACGGGGAATCTGGTTGACATATATGGGTGAAGCAGTGTCGTCTATATTATCCGAAGTTCCTGAGGTTCCAGCAGCACCGGCTTGTAGCAAGGCTGGGTAACCACCGGCATTAAGTGGTTGCATGGTAACTTGTCATCTGTCCTGATTGGTGTCAGGTTGCTTAGAACAATCACCATGGAAATAAGTTCCGGCTTGTTACCCGAAGTCGGGGTGGGGGTTAGCCCTGACGTGTCAGAAAACAGGATTTCATTTAGTCACCTACTTATTTATTATTGGACATCGACCTGCTGATGAAGGACAGACTCATTTGGATTCGGCAACGATTAGCTGAGAAATTTCTGAATCATTTTGCTTTTTAGCCAGATTGATAACTTCACTATCAATTTTGATGTCAGGGTGTAAAAGTAAGCACCTGATACAATCTGGTACGCCTGCAATTACTGCCAGCATCAAAGCCGTATAGCCATCGTTTTTTTGTGCATTGATCGACTTCTCACCCTGTTCAATCAACACCTGAACGCAGTTGACATCCCCGTTTCTTGCTGACGACATTAATGGTGTCCAGCCATGCTCTTCAGGCAGGTCTGATTTAATTCCCGGGTGTTTCAGAAGCACCTTCAGACAGTCCAATCGCCCATTACTTGCTGCGTAGAATATTGCCGTCCGACCTGCATTCGATTGCGCATTCGGGTCGATTTCCTTCTGTGTCAGAAGCTCTTCCAGACACTTCGTTTGCCCTTTTTCTGCAGCATGCATGAGTGCAGTTTTGCCATTATTATCCCTCTCGTCCACCTTAAGTACATTCATTGCCAGAATTGCTTTGAGGCAATCAATCTGGCCATTTTTTACGGCCACCATTGCCAGTGTTAACCCTTTTGTATTACGAACATGGATCAATGCTTTGGCAAAATTCAGCAGTTCAGTCAGTAATGTCAAATTACCACTGCTTGTTGCATTCAGGATCTGTTGAAATTTTTGCCATGGTTGACGCTCTGCTAAATTATTGGCCTCCGCAATCTGCAATGCGGTTTTAAAGTACAAACTTCTTGCATTGATGTCTATATTGGGTTGTTTGAGTAATAACGTGGCACAACGTTCATCCTTTCCTTCTGCCGCCAGCATCAAAGCCGTATGGAATCCCTTCTGTCGTGCATTGATCGACGAAGGATCATGCAGAAGCAACGCCTCCACACAGTCTCCATGACCGTTTTTTGCTGCCAGCATTAATGCCGTCCAGCCACGACTGTCAGTCAGGTTTGCGTCAATTCCCGGTATTTTCAGAAGCGCCAGCAAACAGTCCGTATTACCGTTTGTTGCTGCGTACATTAATGCGGTATAACCGGTCATGCTCCACTCATTCGGTTTGATGTTTTTATGTGTCAAAAGTAATCTCAGGCTGTCCGTATGCCCGTTTTTTGCAGCCAGCATGAGTGCAGTAACACCCCAATTGGCATAACCATTCACATCAATACTTTCGTGCGCCAGCAGTAGTTTCAGTGACTCCTCGTCCCCATTTTTTGCAGCCATGATGAGAGCCGACTCGTATTTATTGCTCCGCTTGTTAACGTCAATTCCTTCCTGTTCCAGAAGTAGTTCCAGGCACTCCGTTTGCCCATTTTCTACAGCAAGCATGAGTGCAGTTTCGCCGTCATTATCTGTCTCGTTCACGTCAATGATTTTTTTCTCCAGAATTGCTTTCAGGCAATAAATATTGCCATGTTTTGCGGCCAGCATTACCAGCGTTGTCCCAAATCCATTACGCAGATGAATCCATGCAGTGTTATCTTTTTTATTGGTTGTATTGCTGCCGCTATCGAATTTCTGGAATAAAAACGAGACGCAGCGTTCATTCCCTCCAATGACCGCCAGCATCAACGCTGTATAGCCTGCCTTGTTTTTTTCATCGATCGACGACGCACCATGGTCAAACAATTTCTCTACGCAGTCCCCATGGCCGTATCTCGCTGCCACCAATAATGGCGTCCAGTGCTTCTTGTTACGCAGGCCTACATTAATTTTTTGCTCTGTCAAAAGTGCTGTCAGGCACTCCAATCGCCCATTTGATGCAGCCAGAATAAGTGCGGTATCGCCATTCTTGTCCTGCAAGTTCACTTTAATTCCTTTCTTTGTCAGAAGTAGTCTCAGGTGCTCTGTTTTTCCATATTTTGCAGCTATCATTAACAGCGTTTGACCATTTGTATTTTTTGAGTTGAAGTCAATAACAGGGTGTTTACAGAGTATTTTAAATTTTTCTGAGTCAGACCGTACCGCTGAAAACAAGAATTTCTTGAATTCAGTTTTAATAAACCTGGTTGAACTCTTGTGTAAACCATGTTTTAGTAAAAAGTCAATGATGCCAGCCTGTTTCAGTTTAAATGCCCGGTGTAATAAGTCGGTGAAGAAAATATTGG
Source organism: Endozoicomonas sp. ALB115 (assembly GCF_049310245.1). Taxonomy (NCBI): domain Bacteria; kingdom Pseudomonadati; phylum Pseudomonadota; class Gammaproteobacteria; order Oceanospirillales; family Endozoicomonadaceae; genus Endozoicomonas; species Endozoicomonas sp. ALB115. The sequence goes on from NZ_JBLYZG010000020.1 coordinate 22,629, forward strand.
CATGCTTTTTAAGAGATCCCACAGGCAGATGCGGTAAAAAGCCGGTTGACCCTGCTGCATCATCGTTCAGGGCATTAATGATTTTTTCTAACATAATCTCCTTTATTTGAGGGTCAGATTTAACCGTTTCGTTCCATTTTTCCGATGCAGTTTTATCAAGGAAAAACTCAAAAAAGTCACTTGGTTTGTTGGCGTTGTTCAAAGCATATTGAAAAAGATTGAAACGTGCTTCATTGGGTAATTTATCAAAATCAACTGTTTTTAAATGACTCAGAGTCAATGTTTGATGGTTATCCCAATCCAGGCTGCAGTTGGCATTCTGTATGAGAGGAGTCTCTGATTCAAAGACCCAAAAATAAAGATTATCCTTCGAGCCAATGTAGGAAGATGGTGCTTCATCTGTATCTGTAACTGTATCTTTACGTTTCTTCGAAAAAAACCGGGAAGAAACTTCGTCATTTTTCTTGCCGATCATAGTGAGTACGTTCGCACTAGGAGTATGATTCAAATAATTATCGATTAACCATACCTGAAATCGCTCCCGACTCTTTGAAAATTCATGGCTCCCATTATCGTAGGTTTTGATGATTGTACCCAGGCTAAGCCCGCTTTTATCACTGGTTTTGAACCTGAGATTTATTGGGGTTATAAAATCCTCTTTAATTCCATCAGTGATTTCATGCTTAAATTCTGAGCTGAGAACAGGACGGGTTAGCCAGTCTTCTTTATTTCGCTTTTTTAAAGAGGATAATAAGTCCTGGTAAAACACATCTGTCAGTTTATTGAGTATTTTGAACTCTGGCATCAGGGATGGCAGGATAAGTTCAAGTCGTCCAATCATATCTGTCAAATCATCGATCTTTACATTGTGACCATAATCTTTAAGGGGGGGCAAATCAAACTGATTACAGAATAAATTGTAAAGTACACTGTGCGTGTGTACTTCTTCCCCTATTAAAAATGCATTCTTATTACCGGCACGCTCTTTTATCAGAAATGATTTGATGCAATAATCCAGTAACCCGTGTCGAATCTGCAATAGCACCTTTTGTGGGTCGCGGGAGTTCTCGATGCTGGTAAATGCACTTTGAATGCGGGCACCATTGCCCCCAAGGCAATTGTCTATCCCTTCGAGAAACTCATAAAATAAAGTGCAAAAACTGTCTCTGTTGAAAGACAATTTATCAGCATCATCAGGATTTTTCGCTTCCAGCTCAAGAAATCGTTCAGTTCGATGAATGATATTATGGAGATAATAACGAGTATCCTTGAATGATATCAGGCTGTCAGGTTTTTTATCGTCATCATTCAGATCATTTGAAATCTTTGTGTGAAAGGTATCAATTTTCTCATCAAATTCATTGCTGATTATACGCTCTGTCAAAGACTTCAGTTTGATAATATCATCCATAAACTGAGTTTTCATTTTGAGGTATATGGTAGGTTCATTCGTTTTAACTTCTTTCAGCTCGCTGAAATCTCCATCAGGGAAGGCAATGTAATCATTTGTTTGCTTATTCAGTTTTTCAGTACTTTCTGAGATTATTAATGGTCTCTGAAATAAAATAGGGTGACGCGGTGATATCATTTGTTATTTCCTGTTGATTATTTAATGTAACAGTTCAGTCCTGACAAAGCGTAATTGCATCTTATATCAAATTGACTTTAGAGTTAATAAAGAATAAAAAAACAGCACGAAGTTGATAAAAGGGTGTTGATAAAAAGGGTAATGGTGATCTTCCACTGCGCGGAGCTTAATTATAAGCGATTTTTTCAATGAGTTGTCATTTAATAGAATTATTTCCACGCTCCCAAAGCTGAATGTTATCATCGGAAAATGATCTTATGCCAGCTTTTCAGCTATCTAATTTTCAGCTACCTAAGTAGTTGGCCAGAAAATATGATTTCATTTGGTTAACTGCTTATAACGGATGTCTCACTGTATGTACTCAGATAAAGTCGTTATTGTTACAGGTGCCAGTCAGGGTATTGGCAACGCCATTGCCAGAGCTTACAGGGAGCAGGGGGCAACTGTGGTTGGCTTCGACCTGCACCAACCGGCAACGGGTGATATGGATTTCTACAGCGTTGACCTGGGAAAACCGGAGATGATTGAAGCAGCCTTTGACACCATTGCTCGCCAATATGGCACTGCACATATCCTGATTAATAATGGTGCCATAAGCCAGTTTAATAAGCCGGTGGCTGAGCTTACTGCTGCCGAGTTCTCCAGGGTGATTGATGTTAATCTGAATGGCAGCTTTAACTGTGCCAGAGAGTTTATCAGGCACCATAGTAATAAAAAGTATGGTCGTATTATCAATATTGCGTCTACCCGCTGGCACCAGAATGAACCGGGCTGGGAGGCCTATGGCGCGTCTAAAGGCGGCCTGGTGTCGCTGACCAATACGCTGGCCGTATCACTGGCACAAACGCCAATTACCGTGAATGCCATCAGCCCAGGCTGGATTCAAACTGAAGATTATGATCAGCTGACCGGGCAGGATCACCGCCAGCATCCATCGGGGAGAGTGGGTAAGCCACGGGATATTGTTAACACCTGTCTGTTTCTGACCCATGAAGAGAATGACTTTATCAACGGTGCCAATATCGTGGTTGATGGTGGTATGACAAAGAAAATGATCTATCTGTAATGGCTCCTGGACTCCGGCAAAAGCAGGGGTTCAGTTTGTGCCAAAAGAGCCTGCCAGACAGGCTCCCCTAAACATCAAGACTGACTGTTGATGATTCTGGCAATATCGGCAGCAGGGCGATAGCCCGGAATAACCTGACCGTTTTCCAGCACCATGGCCGGAGTGCCGTTAATGCCCATCTGGACACCGAGGTTGTAGTGGTTATCAATGACAGTACTGCACGCTGCCTTATCACCTTGAATTTCTGCACTGATGGACTTGCCGGTTTTCAGGTCGGTTAATGCCTGTTTACGGTCTGCTGAACACCAGGCATTGGTCATCTTGCCATGCACTGGCGATTGCTGGCCACCCCGGGGGAAGGCAAGATAGCGCAGTTCAATACCCAGCGCATTCAGCTGGTCGACTTCCCGGTGCAGTTTGCGGCAGTAGCCACAGTCGACATCCGTGAAGGCATACACAACACCTTTGGTTTCACCTGTCGGTGCAAAAATCACCATATCTTCTTTGTTCAGGGATTTCAGCAGCCTGGCGTTTTGCTGGCTTTTCACCTCTTCCGTCAGGTTAACCAGCTGGTTACCGCGAACTTCCAACAGATCGCCTTTAATAAAATACTGCCCGTTTTCGCTGCTGTAGATCACAAAGCCACCTTTGAGTATCACTTTGTAGATGCCGGGCATCGGGCTTTTGGTGATCGACTCAATGGGAACGGCGGCATCAAGTTTTTTCAGCTGACGTTCAATCAGGGTCTCGGGGCCCTGAACGGCACTGTCCTTGCCGGAAGCCTCTGCATGGACGGCCACAGACCAGCCAGCGCTTGTGGTCATCATGGCCGTTAACAGAAGCGCAGAGAATTTAGACATACTGATTCCTTTATAGATTCACAAGATAAGCCCGTACATCTCAGGGGCTATCGGCAAGCCGTTCCAGCATTGGAGAGAAGCGCTGGTTAAAACAAGATAGTCTAGCGTTATTTCTTCCTGTTGTATCGCCTGGACACGGTTATCGGGTGGAGAGTTCTAAAAAATAGTGAACAAACGGTCAGATTACCCCCTGGGATGATGCTCTCGGTGCAGTTCTGACAGCCTGTGGTTGGCAATATGGGTATAGATCTGGGTGGTGGACAGATCGCTATGGCCAAGCAGCAGCTGGACCACTCGAAGATCTGCACCATGGTTCAGAAGGTGAGTGGCAAAAGCATGTCGCAGGACATGGGGGGAAACGTCGGTGGTGATACCAGCAATCGTATTGTAACGCTTGATCCGATGCCAGAAGGTCTGCCGGGTCATTGGAAGTCCCTGACGACCCGGAAACAGGGTTCGGCTGTCATACTGGTTCAGCAGATCACCTCTTGCCTGTCGTATATATTGCTGCAGCCATTCAATAGCATTCTGGCCCATGGGGACCAGCCGTTCCTTCCGGCCTTTACCGATAATACGGAGCACTCCCTGTCTGAGATTAATATTGTCCATCTTCAGGTTGACCAGTTCTGAGATTCTCAGGCCGCAGGCATAGAGGATCTCAAGCATGGCACGATCACGAAGACCAATGGCGGTATCGGTATCCGGGCTGCTGAGCAGTGACTCTACCTCTTCTTCTGACAATGTTTTTGGCAATGCCTTGCCCTGGCGGGGCATGTCAATATTGGCCGTAATGTCAGTGGTGATCTGTTCAGATTGCAGCAGGTAACGGTAGAAGGCTCTCAGGCTGGAGATTTGCCGGGCAGTTGATCGTGGGTGATAACCCTGCTCATAACGCCAGCCCAGAAACCGGCGAAGGTCCTCCTCGCTGGCTGAGAGTAATAGCTTGCCGACGTTTTGTGTGTGCTTTTGCAGCCACTCAGAGAAGAGCAGCAGGTCCCGTTGGTAAGCTTCACGGGTATTTTTGCTGAGCCCTCGTTCAAGCCAGAGGTGTTGTAAAAATGCCTGTATTTCCATAGAAGCGGGGGTTGGCATGGCAATCAATAGATCCAATATTGCACGATAGTGTAGATAATATCAGTTCTCTTTGCACAGCACCTTAACCAGGAGGCTGCCCGAGCGCAGCTAAGGAGTTGTCTGGAAATAACTTCCCTATTTTCATTGCCTGACTCCGTTCGGACTGAGTGCTGAGCTTGACGAAGTATCGAAGTTCGGTGGCACGACCCTCCGATACTTCGTCAAGCTCAGCACTCAGGGTGAACGGAAATCGGGAACTTATTCAAAGACATAATACCAATACCGTTCGTGCTGAAGCCTGTCGGAGGACCCATAGGGCCTAAGGGCGTACACTCCGGACTCTGATAGATCGTGCCAAGCACCCTTCGACTTCGCTCAGGGTGAACGGAGATTGTACACATAAACTTATTGAAACCATGTACTATCTCCTGCATCGATGCAGTCGTGCGATGTTTTAACGCTTGTCTTATTTTTCCTGTTTTATATTATGATTTTTCTTCCATACTTTTTTGATCCTTCTTCCTTTATATTTATATTCAGCGATGCCTCAAAATCTTCTAACTGCTGGTGATAGACAGACTCAACTGGATTCAGGCTTATGATTAACCATTAGCTGATAACTTTCCGAATCAATTTTATCTTTAGCCAGATCCAGAACTTTACTATCAATTTTGATGTCGGGGTGTGAAAGTAAACACCTGATACAACCTGATTCGCCTGCAAATACTGCCAGCATCAAAGCCGTGTAGCCGTCATTCTTTTGTGCATTGATTGACGACTCACCCTGTTCAATCAACAGCTTAACGCAGTCGACATAACCGTTTCTTGCTGCCGACATTAATGGTATCCAGCCATCCTTGTCAGTCAGGTTTGCTTTAATTCCCGGGTGTTTCAGAAGCGCCTTCAGACAGTTCGTTCGCCCATATCTTGCTGCGTGTGTTAATGCGGTCCAACCGGCATTGCACTGCGCATTCGGATCAATTTTTTCCTGTTTCAGAAGCTCTTCAAGACACTTCGTTTGCCCATTTTCTGCAGCATGCATGAGAGCAGTTTTGCCGATATTATCCCTCTCGTTTACGTTAATGACGTTCGTCGCCAGAATTGCTTTGAGGCAATCAATCTGGCCATTTTTTGCGGCCATCATTGCCAGTGTTAACCCTTGTTTATTACGAACATGGATCAATACTCCGGCAACATTCAGCAGTTCAGTCAGAGATGTCAAATTACCACTGATTACTGCATCCAGGATCTGTTGAAATTGTTGCCATGGTTGACACTGTGCTACATTACAGGACTGCGCATACTGCCATGCGGTTTTACCGTAATTATCTGTTATGTTGATGTCTATATTCGGTTGTTTGAGTAATAACGAGGCACAACGTTCATCCCCTCCATTTGCTGCCAGAATCAAAGCCGTAGCGCCATCTTTTTTTTGTGCATTGAGCGACGAAGGGTCATGTGCAAGCAACGCCTCAACACAGTCCCCATGACCGTTTCTTGCTGCCGACATTAATGGCGTCCAGCCATCAATGTCAGGCAGGTTTGCGTCAATTCCCTGTTTTTCCAAAAGTGCCAACAAACAGTCCGTTTTCCCGTTTCTTGCTGCGTACATTAATGCGGTCCAACCTGTACTGCCCCGCGCGTTCACTTTGATGTCTTTATGTTTCAAAAGTTCTATCAGGCTATCCGTATGCCCGAGTTGTGCAGCCAGCATGAGTGCAGTAGCTCTATGTTTGCCCCGAAAATTCACATCAATTTTTTGGTGTGCCAGAAGCAGTTCCAGGCACTTCGTTCGCCCATGATCTGCAGCCAGAATGAGAGCAGTCTTGAGTTTGTTTTCCTGCTTGTTAACGTCAATTCCTTCCTGTGCCAGAAGTAGTTCCAGGCACTCCGTTTGCCCAAATGCCGCAGCCAGCATGAGTGCAGTTTGGCCGTTATTTTCTACCTCGTCCACGTCAATGATTTTTTTCTCCAGAATTGCTTTCAGGCAATAAATATTGCCATATTTTGCGGCCAGCATTGCCAGCGTTAACCCAAAAATATTACGCAGATGAATCCATGCAGTGTTATCGTTTTTATTGGTTGTATTGATGCCACTATCGGATTTTTGAAATAATAACGAGACACAACGTTCATCCCCTGCAATTACCGCCATCATCAACGCCGTATAGCCTTCCTTGTTTTGTTCGTTGATCGACGACGCATCATGGTCAAGCAATGCCTTTACACAGTCCCCATGACCGCCTCTTGCTGCCGCCATTAGTGGCGTCCAGCTATTCTTGATACGCAGGTCTACATTAATTTTTTGCTGTTTCAGAAGCACCTTCAGACAATCAGTTCGCCCGTATCTTGCAGCGAGCTTTAATGCGGTCCAACCGTCATTGGTCTCCATATTCAGTTTGATACCGTCATGTGTCAGAAGTGCCATCAGACACTGGATTTGCCCATTTTCTGCAGCCAGAGAGAGTGCGGTATTGCCACTCTTGTCTTGCAAATTCACTTTAATACCTTTCTTTGTCAGAAATAGTTTCAGGTGCTCTGTTTTGCCATATTTTGCTGCTATCATTAACAGCGTTTGACCTTGTTCATTTTTTGAGGTGAAGTCAATAACAGGGTGTTTGCAGAGCATTTCAAATTTTTCTGAGTCAAACTGTAATGTTGAAAACACGACTTTCTGGAATTCAGCTTTAATAAACTTGGTTGAACACTTGTGCAAACCATGTTTTAGTAAAAAGTCAACGATACCAGCCTGTTTCAGTTTAAATGCCCGGTGTAATAAGTCGGTGAAGAAATTACTGGTATGCCCTTTAAGAGATCCCGCAGGCAGATGCGGTAAAAATCCGGTTGACCCTGCTGCATCATCGTTCAGGGTATTAATAATTTTTTCTAACATGATCTCCTTTATTTGAGGGTCAGATTTAACCATTTCGTCCCATTTTTCAGATGCGGTTTTATCAAGGAAAAACTCCAAAAAGTCACCTGGTTTATTGGTGTTGTTCAAAGCATATTGAAAAAGATTGAAACGTACTTCATTAGGGAAGTTATTAAAATCAACTGTTTTTAAGTAACTCAGAGTCAGTGTTTGATGGTTATCCCAGTCCAAGCTGCAGTTGCCACCCTGCATAAGAGGAGTCTCTGTTTTAAAGACCCAGAAATAAAGATTATCCTTCGAGCCAATGTAGGAAGGTGGTGCTTTATCTTTATCTTTATCTTTCTTCGAAAAAAACCGGGAAGAAGCTTCGTCATTTTTCTTGCCAACCATAGTGAGTACGTTCGCGGTAGGAGTGTGATTCAAATAATTATCGATTAACCATACCTGAAATCGCTCCCGACTCTCTGAAAATTCATAGCTCCCATCATCGCAGGGTTTGATGATTGTCCATAGATCAAGCCTGTTTTTATTATTGGTTTTGAACCGAAGATTGATTGGGGTTATGAAATCCTCTTTAATCCCATCGGTGACTTCATTCTTAAATTCTGAGAAAGAAACAGGACGGGTTAGCCAGTGTTCTTTATTTCGCTTTTTTAAAGAGGATACTAAGTCCTGGTAAAATACATCTGTCAGTTTATTAAGTATTTCGAACTCCGGCATCAGGGATGGCAGGATAATTTCAAGTCGATCAATCATTCCTGGATTATTATTGAGATTTACATGGTGACCGAAATCTTTAAGGGGTTCCAAACCAAACTGTTCACAGATTAAATTGTAAAGTTCACTGTGCGTGTGTACTTCATTCCCTAATCCAAATTCATCCTTATCACTGGCACGCTCTTTTATCAGAAATAATTTAACGCCATAATCCAGTAACCCGTGACGAATCTGCAACAGCACCTTTTGTGGGTCGCGGGAGTTCTCGATGCTGGTAAATCCACTTTGAAGGCGGGTACCATTGCCCCCAAGACAATTGTCTATCCCTGAAAGAATCTCATGAAACAAAGTGCAAAAACTGTCTCTATTTAAAGACCATTTATCAGCATCATCAGGATTTTTCGCTTCCAGCTCAAGAAACCGCTCAGTTCGATGAATGATTTTATGGAGATAATAACGAGTATCCTTGAATGTTATCAGGCTGTGAGGTTTTTTATCATCATATTTCAGATCATCTGAAATCTTTGTGTAAAAGGTATCAATTTGATTATTATATTCATTGCTGATTAAACGCTGTGTCAAAGTCTTCAGCTTGCCAATGTCAGTCAGAAACTGGGTTTTCATTTTGATGTAGCTGACAGGTTGATCCCTTTTAATTTCTGCCAGTGTTCTAACATCTCCATTAGGGAAAGCAACGTAATCATTTATTTTCTCATCCAGGTTTTGAGTGCTTTCGGACAATAATGGCTTCTGGAATAAAACAGGGTGATATTTTGGTATCATTTATTCTTTACTCTTGATTATTTAATGTGACTATTCAGTCCCAATAAAGAGTGATTGTATCTTATCAAAAAGTTATATGGTTAGCTACTTGCTGGTTATGATGCAAAATCATAACATGTTGGCGTAATCCAGGCGCGCTGATTATGCACCATATCCGAGATTTACGGGTTTTTGAGAATGTACAAATTAAACCCATTTTATATCGATTGATTCAGGGTATTGGTTATGGAAACGTACATTGGAAAAATTAGCAGGCACCATAAAAGGGGGCTGAATGCTATTATCGAAAAATGATTTTATGCCAGCTTTTCACTGTTGTGCCAGGAGAGCCTGCCAGGCGGGCTCCCCCATACATCAAGACTGGCTGTCGATGATTCTGGGAATATCGGCAGCAGGGGTTGGCATGGCAATCAATAGATCCAATATTGTACGATAGTGTAGATAGTATCAGTTCTCTTTGCACAGCACCTTAACCAAGAGGCTGCCCGAGCGCTGCTAAGCGTTGATACCAATACCGTTCGTGCTGAATCCTGTCGAAGGACCCTTAGGGCCTAAAGACGGAAACTCCGGACTCTGATAGATCGTGCAAAGCACCCTTCGACTTCGCTCAGGGTGAACGGAGATTGTACACGTCAAACTTTTTGAAACCATGTACTATCTCCTGCATCCATGCAGCCGTGCGGCGTTTTAACTCTAGTCTTATTTTTTCTGTTTTATCTTATGCTTTTTTTCTTCCATAGTTTTTCGATCCATCTTCTTTTCTTCCTTTATGTTTATATTCAGCGAAGCCTCAAAATCTTTTAAATCATTTATACCTTTCCCGTAAAATTCTGAAGGTGTACCACCATTGCTGTGTAAATCCTCCCCATTTGATTTTTTGTATTGGTTATAATTTATTATTGGAGGTATGTATTCCCCCCCAGCGCACATTGCTCCCTGGCTCTTTGGCCAGAACTCATCTTCTATTTTCCCCCGACTTTCCTTCAAGGTGCATCCATGTTTGATTAATTCAATCAGTGTTTCTTTATTGTTTTTGTGCGCTGCAAAATGGACAGGCCTGGCACGTAGATTAGTCTCTATGAATTTTGATGCGCCAAGATCATTTATCAGGTACGAGATAAGTGTATGTTTGCCCAGGTAACATATCAAATGAAGCGCGCAGGTACCATTAACAGATAATGTTTTATTTATGTTGGACATATTTTTCAATAACAATTTACTGATATCATCGTTGGCATGTGTGAAAGAGAAATAAAGCAAAGAATCTGTTGCGTATTTACCACACCTGTCCGAGACGGCTCCAGTATTCAATAATTTTTCAGTAGTGTTAAGATTATTGTTTTTAATACTGGAATAAAGTGCAGTTTGTGCGTATCTAATTGGGCCCAGCTTCAGATTCGCTAATAATGCATCTATAACCTGATCGTTCAAATTTAACTTACATGCAGTAGTAATAGGGGTATTACGTTTGGAATCCGACACATTGACATCAATGCCAGGTTGTTGGCAGAGAAAAAGTATGGCGTCCTGGTTGTTCATGCGAACAGCCAGGCTAAGAGCGGTATCACCATTTCTCATGCGAGCGTTAATATGAATACCGTCCAGCTTACAAAGATATTCTAACACTGCCCACTGATTATTTAAGGCAGCCAGAGGCAAGGGATGAAGTAATACTTCTGGATCATTTGGATCTCTCAGAGAGTCAATCATTAACTTGGGGTGAGTTTGCTTCAGGCGCATGATAGTGTCTAAATCACCTGCCACGCACGCATCATAGTACGTTATATTGAAATCGTCACGGCTAAGTGGTGCCTGCATTATAGTTGGCAGTGCTGATGCCCCGCAGACGTCGTCCGGATCGATATTTTCGGGATTCCTGTTTGTTTCATCACCACTTGTATGTGTGTTGGCAAAGCCAGAATGATCCGAGCCCGGTATAGGCTGTTCAGGTGCTGGTAGCGCACTTGGTGTAGTGTCTGTGGAAGCAACAGCTTCGGTTGTTTTTTCAGGCTTTTCTGTAGGCAGTAATTGTAATTTTTGTATTAATTTCTGGAATATTGTTGTTGGTTTTGTATCTTTTTCATTGTTTTTAATTCCATGTTTCTCCTCATAGTTCATCATCTGTACTTTATCACCTTCATAAATTTCCAAAGGTGTGCCACCCTCATTAAATAATTTTTCTCCGTTTGATTTATTTGCCTTGGTAAAGTCTATTTTTTGTGTATGACGACCATTAATTATTTTCTTTTTCCAGAAGTCTTTTTCTATTTTTCCTTTTCCTACAAACAGGGTGCATCCATGATCGATTAATCTGCGCAATGTTGTTGCGTTATTGTCATGCGCTGCATAATGAACTGCCATGGAATTATATTTATTGGTCAAGGATTTCGAGGCTTTGCGCCTGTCTATCAGGTAAGTAATGATGTCATCTTTACCTGTTAAAGCAGCAAGATGCAGCACACGAGCCCCGGCTTCGGATATTTTTTTATTTATGTCTGTCAAACAACTCAATAACAAAATACTAATCTGATCGGAGGCATTTGTGAAAGAAATGTAAAATATGCTGTCTTTTCCATCACTATGCATGGTGTCAACAGGTGCCGCCCCGTTATATATTAATATTTCAGTAGTTTTCAGATTGTTGTTTTTAACGCTATGGGAAAGTGCAGTTTCACCGTTTTTGTTCGGGCCCAGGTACGGCTTTTTTTCCAATAATGTTTGTAAAATACGATGGTCTGAGTTTTTTTCACAGGCTAAAATAATAGGTGTGCAACCGAGGCTGTTTTCCACATTTACATCAATGTTTTGTTGTTGACAGAGAAAGTGTACGGCTGCCCCCTGGTGATTTCTGATGGCAAAGTGGAGAGCGGTATTTTTATCAGGCCCACAAGCATTTATATCAATATATGGATTTTGGCAAAGAAATCTTAACACTCTCCGCTGATTACGTTCGGCAGCCAGATGCAGGGGATGAACTGATATTGTTGGGTTGTCCGGATGCGTCAGAAAATTATTCATTGACTGGGGATCAGCAGCCTGGAACAGCTGTACAATTCTCTCTACATCATCACTCAGACAGGCATGAAAGTATATATTATTGAATTCATCCGGATTTAATGGCTTGGCAGTTAAGGGTGGCAATGCACATGCCCCTTCAAGGGTGGCCGGGAAGGGATTTTCGTTAATCTCGTTTTCTTCTGGCCGGGGCATGCCAATCATTGTCTCATACAAGGGGAACAGCTCAGCATACGTTGGCAGATTGTAATATGAATCGTCAGACCTGTGGGGGTAGTCTGGTGGTGGATCTGACGGTAGTTGATATTCATCAGCAGTATCATGCCCGGTTTCTTGACCGCAGGGCGGGACAGTCATCGTGCTATCAACAGGATGCGGCAACATGGTTCTTTGCCCGATGCTCATCGCCTGAGGATGGGACGATGGTGAATCTGACAGATCGGTAAAGAGTGAGGTAGAAGATAAACTCTCGTGAATGTGGCGGTTATCGAAGTCACCTGAATTCCCGGGAGCACCATTATTATTAGTGGTTGTGTCTGGAATTTGATTCTGTGGGTTAGTTGAAGTAGCAAAGGAAACTGTATCTGTAACAGTAACCGGATTGCCAACGGAGTAGTACATGGTACATGCCTTATGTCTAATTGGGTATTTCCAAAGCCAGTTTCGGTTTCGTTGTTGGCCTTTGAATTTCCTGATAGCGCATCACTATAGTACTACTGTTGGGATAAGCCATAAGAGAATCTGAAATGCCGTGCAAAAACTGAACGTTAACGAACTTTGTTAATTAATGCCTTTGTTCAGACCGTAAAGCTAATCAATAGTTCAAATGCTGCCTTCTTTGACTGCATTAGTCACTTTATTATGGTTTTCAAATTTGCCAGATCAATTATGGTACAAGATTTCAATGTGATTGATGAGTTCCTTTTATCTTCTATCAATGGCTCCCAAGCTCCGTTCGTCCTGAGCAGAGCCGAAGGGTGCTCAGGGTGAACGGAGATTGTACATATCAAACTCATGATGCACTATGCACACCATTGCTACCTGCATAGCACCTGAGCAATGAGTTTTAGATCACTCAAATATATAAGTTCTAATAGGTACTCATATTTTTCTCAAAATTCTGATAAATGGGTTTATCTTTTTCCCCCCCTCTGGGCTATGCAATTCTGTCTCTAGTTTTACTCCTTTTTCCTTCAGTTTTTCTCCTTCTAAATTCAGTTTATTCAGTTCTTTTTTTAATTTTTTCAGTTGTTTTTTTTCTTTGCTTGCTTCTTTTTCTTCCTGTTTTATTTGTTTTTGTTCATTTCTTTTCTGTTTCTGTTTTTCTTCTATGTATTGCTTATGCTGTTTTTGTCTTTCCTCCATTCTTGCTTTGTCCTTATTTTTTTCTTTATTTATGTCTATATTTAGTGATTTTTCAAAGTTTTCTAACTGAGTTATATCAAACATTCCATAAATCTCTGAAGGTGTACCACCATGGTAGTATAAATGACACGCATTTGGTTTATTGTAACTTTTAAAATCTACAGTTGGAGGCACGTGTCCAGCCAAAAAAGAATAAAATCCATTGTTTTTCTTTCGCCAGAAATCGTCTTCTATTTTTCCAGGACGTTCGTTCAAGGAACATCCTAGTTCGATTAATACATACAGTGCTTGTGAATGATCATGATGTGCCGCATAATGAACTGGCATGGCATGATCTTTATTTTCTAAAAATCTGGATGCTTCACAATCCTCTATCAAGTGCCTAATAAGTGTTCTTTTGCCTAAAAGAGAGGCTAAATGAAGCACGCGAGCATCTTTTTTAGTTACTGCTTGATCTATGTCGGGTAAATAACTCACTAATAATTTACTCATCTCTTCGTTGTCATCCTGGAAAGCGATATAGAACACTGAGTCTTTCCCATCTTCTTCAACCTTGCCAACGTCAGCTCCAGCCTCTAATAACATTTTAGTAACGGTAATGTTACGGTTTCTAACACTGAATCCAAGTGCAGTTTTTTGATAATTATTCGGCTTCAGACTCGGTTTATGCGCTAATAATGCTTCTATAACCTGATCACTCAAATTTAACTCACAGGCAGAAATAATAGGGGTATTTCTGGTGGCGTAATCTGATAAATTGACGTTAATGAGTGGTTGCTGACAGAGAAAAAGTATAGTCTCCTCCATTTTCTCGCAGACTGCCAGATTAAGAACTGTCTCGCCATTACTCATGCGAGTATTGATATTAATTCCATCCAATACACAAAGAAATTTTAACGCCACCCACTGCTTATTTGAGGCAGCCAGATGTAAGGGATGAATAAATGCATTTCGATCCTTTGGATCTACCAGAGAGTCTATCATTAAATCGGGACGAACTTGTTTCAGGTATTTTAAAGTGTCTATATCACCTGCCTGGATTGCATTAAGGTACATGTTTTGGAATTCTTTGTCGTCTAATTGCTTCTCCATCATGGCTGGCATTGCTGATGTCCCGGGCACGTCGTCCATGTTGGTGAACCCTGGTGGAAACCTCCTGTCATTTACATCATAACAGGTCAACTCACTGTGCATTGCTAAATTTCCGCTTTGGTGCGTGTAAGCAAGAGCAGAGAGATCTGAGTCTGGAGCAGGCTGTTCAGGTGTCGATGGTGTACTTAATGTAATGCCTGTGGCAGCATCATTGTCAGTTGTTTTTTTATTATTTTCTTCAAGTATTCTAATTTTTTGTTTCAGAATTTCTGATTTCCTTTTTTTGTCTATTTTTTTCTTCTCCAGTTCTTTTTTTTGTTTAATATTTTGCTCTATAATTAGCGCTTTTTTTCTATCTGATTCTTTTGCTGCTTTAATTGATTCTTTTGTATGGCCACATTTTTTCTGGTGATTTATCATCTGATAGATATCACCTCTAAAAAATTCCGAAGGTGTGCCACCCTCTCTAAATAACGTATATCCTTTATCACCATATTTATTTCGGTCTATTTGATATCCAGCCAGACGGGTTTTTACCATCTCCCAAAAGTCTCTTTCTATTTTTCCTTTTTCTTCATACATGTTGCATCCAAGATAAATTAATGTGCGAAATGTTGTTGCATTATTTCCAAACGCTGCATAATGGACTGGCATTGATTTACCTTTATTAGTTACAAATCTTGAAGCATTAAGAGTTTCAATCAGATAAACAGCAATTTTAGTTTTTCCTGTGAAAGCAGCCAGATGCAATACCCGGGCATTATTGATGGATATTGGTTGATTTACGTCCTCCAGAGAATCCAGTAGCAATATACTGATTTCGTCAGCGGCTTCAGTGAAGGAAATATAAAATATGCTGTTTTTTCCATCGTTATGTTTCTGGTCAACCTTTGCACCAGATTCTAGTAATTTTTTAGTGGTTTCCAGATTGTTGTTTTTAACGCTGAAGGAAAGTGCAGTTTCGATTTGTTTTTCCTCGTCCAGAACCGGTTGAGTATTCAATAAGGCATCTATTATCTGAGCGTCTGCGTTTTTTGAACAGGCTAACATAATAGGGGTGAAGCCGCTTTTATTCTTCCGATTTACATTAATATCATGGCGTTGACAGAGAAATTTTACGACTGCCACGTTATTGTGATCGATAGCTAAGTGGAGAGCAGTATTCTTTTCAGGTGACGGGGCGTTTATATCAATACACGGAAGCTGGCAAAGAAATTCTAACGATGCCATCTGATTTTTTGCGGCAGCTATATGCAGGGGATGATATAAATATTTCCGTGATTCCGGATATTGCAAAGGGTCGATCATGCGCTGGGGATAATCTCGTCTCAGGTGCTCTATAGCATTTAAGTTACCAGTCGCTAAGGCTTCATAGTAGGCGTCATTGAATTCTTCCGGACTTATTGGCTTCTCAGTAACTGGTGGCCATTCACATGCCCCTTCAGGGTAGTCCGGGATGGGATTTTTGTTCATCCCGTTTGCCTCTGATGGGGCAAAATTGTTCGCTGCCTCAAATAATGCATCCAGAGGATATAGAGTCTCATAATCGGGTGGTGGTGCTGAAGGAATTAGTGACAATGTTGTTGTGTCTGGGTCTGTATCTGTGCCTGTGTCATAACGGACCCACCTGTCATTACTCGGCATTGCACCAGTATCTTCATGGTTTGTGCCAAAGAGGGAAGTAATATCTGAATTTGATACAGGTGGTTCATTAGTATCATCTATAACAGCAGTTTCTCCGGGTAGCCCAGAAGTATTATTTATGGCAACGTCTTCAGGAGTGATTGTGCGTAATTCAAATGATTCTTCGGCAGCAGCTTCTTCGGGCAATTCAGTAGAGTCCTGGCCAACAGCTTCAGGAGTTTCTTCTTGCAATTCAGTAGAACCCTGGCCAACAGCTTCAGGAGTTTCTTCGTGCAATTCAGTAGAATCCTGGTCAACAGCTCCAGGAGTTTCTTCGTGCACTTCAGCAAAATCCTGGTCAGCAGCTTCAGGAGTTTCTTCGTGCAATTCAGTAGAATCCTGGTCAGCAGCTTCAGGAGTTTCTTCGTGCAATTCAGTAGAACCCTGGTCAACAGCTTCAGGAGTTTCTTCGTGCAATTCAGTAGAATCCTGGTCAACAGTTTCAGGCGTTTCTTCGTGCAATTCAGTAGAACCCTGGTCAACGGCTCCAGGAGTTTCTTCGGGTAATCGAGCAGTATCAATGGCAGCATTCACTTCATCTATGGCTACAACAAGTTCAGCTGGACCACTTGCAGCCGCATCATGCCCGTTTTCTTCACTGGAGGGTGTGTCAGTGATAGTGATATCAACATGGAGCGGCCACATGGTTCTTTGCCCGAGACTCTGTCCAGAGAGCGATGGTGAGTCTGACGGAGGATTGCAAATGGATTTGGTGGCCGAAGACTTCCGGTACACCTCGCGATGATCCAGGTCACCGCGAAGCTCGGGGGTGTCCCCATTGGCTGCGCTGGGAGTTGGATTCTGTGGATTAGTTGCAAGAGCTGAAGAAATTGTATCTGCAACAGTCGTAATCAGTACGCCAAGATAGAACATTTATCAGGTCCTTTTTTTAATTAAGTATTTTCAAAGCCTGTTGAGGTTTCCCTGTTGACCTTTGAACTTCCTGATAATGCATTACTATAGTTCTACTTTTGGTATAAGCCGTAAGAGAACCTGAAATGCCGGGCAGTAACTGAAACTTTAACGAACTTTGATAATTTCACTTTTATTCAGATCGTAAAATTGATCAATAGTTCCAATACTATCGTTCTTTTTTTTTCAGCAGGACCGGGGATTTGGTACCTGTACTTTTGTTCTAGTACATGGTTTTAATGATTTTGACGTGTACGATCTCCGTTCACCCTGAGCGGAGTCGAAGGGTGCTTGGCACGATCTATCAGAGTCCTGAGTTTCCGCCCTTCGACAGGCTCAGGACGAACGGAGTGCGGAGGCAAGACAACCCGTCAAACTCATTGAAACCATGTACCAGTTGTTTCCCGGGCAAAGCTGGTCATTGTGATTGGTCCGGCTGAGTTGATTGATTCAGTGGTGCAATAAGCTTTTTGCAGTGGGCTTAATGATGTTTTTGTAAATCATGATTTTTTTCGGCTGCGTAAAGGTGTCTTCAGTGGTCTTGTACTGGTTTGCGTGGTGGTTCTGTATGGAGCCAGTACCTCCATGAACTCTCTAGTAAGATGCTTCATTTGGGTCTTGTGCTGATCGTTAAAATTCAATTCATCCGGGATCAGGTATTTTTCGTATTTTTGCGATGAGCGGATAAGACAAAACGAATTTTTCAGGTATCGTTTTGTGTATTGATGGATAATTGCTTCTGTTTCTGATACCTGATCTTTTTTATTCATGAGTTCAAGTGAATTTTTTAAGCCAATGCCTATGATTCGTTTACAAAGCGATGTATGAACCAGGTCAATTGAGTTTGGATCCATTAATACCGGCGGAGGGAAACCAAATTTCATAAAAATATATTGCACTAACATGTAATTTGTTCTGCAGGTGCCATCCATCGGTGTATGTAGCTGCTCAAGTCTGGGCCAGTATGTGGCAACTGTTCCAATCAGTTTTGCCAGCAGTTCAGGCTTCTTGATTTTCTTGTGCTGTAGTGATTCCAGTTGTGTATTCAGCGGCGTGATGATTTCTTTCTCAAGAAGGGCGATGAGTTGGTATTTGAACAAAATTTTATCAATCCCGTTTGTTTCTGATATTGGACCATTAGGTCCTAATGCCCTGAAAGAAATGGTGATACCTTTAAGGTCGGTATAATTTGCAATCAGTCTGGTATCAGAAATTATGCTCCCTTTTGGAGAAGTGGCAATGGTTGCACCATGGGTGCCACGGCAAAGCTCATAGCTTTCTTCCAGTCGTTGCTTGTACAGCAGTGCCTGGATGAAGCCTTTTTGGGTATGTTCACTGGAGGGGTAACCCACGTGCCTTTTTCGCACGGTTCCGGGAATATGGCTGTCAAGCATGTTTTGCACGCCTTCGGTCAGTAAGGCGTTGATCTGCATATAGCGTTGTCGGGAAATCAGGGGAGCCTCCGCAGGGTCATGCTGAATCCACTCTAACACCTGGCTCATACAGCGGCACCAGGCTGCTGTGCATCCTGGCTCGTTATCTTCATATTCCTGTGGGGAACGACTGGAAATAATGTCATCAGGATCAGCAAAGAGCAGGAAAAGGTGTTCTTCGGGAAAGCGCAGAAGAAAGTCAGGCCCTTCAGGCAGTGTTGCCATATCCTGAGTTGCCGTTGAGGTGAGTGGTGAGTGGGTTGTGGCGGTATTAGTCGAGACGTGCCTGTGACTGATTCTGGTGGAGTTCGAATCGCCAATGCCGCTGGTAACTGTTGTTCTGGTGGAGGGTAGGTCTGACTCCCTGAAGTGGGTGGCACTGCTGCTATTTGCAGTGTTATTGTCACTGAGAGGTGCTGTTCTTACGGCAAAGCTGGAATGGCAGGGTTGGATAATATCCGGCATAAATATGACTGTCTTTATAACTGCTTCTTGGCCTATTAAGACAGCGAAAGACAGGATTTGTTCAGATAAAAAAAAGCGGCTTTCGCCGCTTTTCCCGGATCAGGTGTTTCACCAATCCGCTCTTCTGAGAAACTCGTGTAAAAATCAGTTGCCGGAAAATTAAACTGAATCTTAGTTGAGCTTTTCCTTGATACGAGCAGCTTTACCGCTCAGCTCACGGAGGTAGTACAGCTTAGCCTGACGAACGTCACCACGACGCTTCACACTCACAGAAGCGATCAGCGGAGAGTAAGTCTGGAAGGTACGCTCAACGCCAACACCGCTGGAGATTTTACGAACGGTGAAAGCAGAGTTCAGGCCACGGTTACGCTTACCGATGACAACACCTTCGAACGCCTGCAGACGCTCACGGTTGCCTTCTTTTACCTTAACCTGTACGACTACAGTGTCACCCTGGCTAAAAGCCGGGATCTCTTTGTTCATTTGTTCAGCTTCAAGCTGCGCAATGATTTTGTTTTTGCTCATTGATAATTGCTCCTGGTTAGTCAATTCTGTCCCGCTCAAGCTGTGTTTCACTCAGATGGCCCATCCGAAACAAGCCGATAGCACAATCTGGTTGGCTTGAGAGTCAAACTCTCAGGCACAGTCGTCGCTCCTGGCTGAGTGTTCAGCAATAAACTCCGACAACAACCTTTCTTCCTCGCTGGTCAGTGACCTGGTTTGCTGAAGGTTCTCCAACAGGTCAGGCCGTCTCAGCCAGGTTCTGCCCAGAGACTGTTTCAGTCGCCAGCGCTCAATCAGTGCATGGTTGCCTGATAACAGTACTTGCGGCACTTCCTGTCCTTCAAAAAGCTCAGGACGGGTATAGTGCGGGCAGTCAAGAAGACCATCAGCAAATGAATCTTCCTGAGCGGAATCCTTATGACCCAGGGTGCCCGGTACAAAGCGTGATACTGCATCAATCAGAGTCATGGCAGCGAGTTCGCCACCACTTAACACGTAATCACCAATAGACCATTCTTCATCGATTTCGGTCTGGATTACCCGCTCGTCAATACCTTCATATCGCCCCGCGACCAGGATCAGTTTCTTGCTCTGGGCAAGCTCCTCTACTCCTTTCTGGTCGAGCATGCGACCCTGGGGAGAGAGGTAAATCACTTTGGCCTCGGTTCCTGCAGCTTTGCGGGCTGCATGGATGGCGTCACGCAGAGGTTGAATTTTCATCAACATGCCGGGACCACCGCCATAAGGTCGGTCATCCACAGTTCGGTGCCGGTCATGGGTAAAGTCCCTGGGATTCCAGATCTGTACCTCAATCAGCCGTTCCTTAACCGCGCGGCCGGTAATACCGTGCCCGGTTATGGCCCGGAACATCTCCGGGAAGAGGCTGACGACACCGAACCACATTCCGATGTCCATGGCGCTCTTGTCTGTGTCCTGATGAGTTTCTGCCAGTGTTTCTCCGGCTGGCTCATCAAGGGGTGAGTGTTGAGTCGTCATGGCCAGTTAAAACTCCGGGTCCCAATCTACCCGGATAAATCCTTTCTCAGGATTGACGTCTAGCACCACTGATCCGGTAAGCCAGGGTACCAGACGCTCTCGACGGTCAATGCTGCCTTTTGTGGGGCGAATGACCAGTACGTCGTTGGCACCTGTCTCCATCAGGTGGCTGACTTTGCCCAGCAGAACATTGTCTCCCTCAGCGTTGCGGGAGAAAACATCCAGCGATTCCAGTTGATGCCAGTAAATTTCGTCATCTTCCGGTTCGGGCAGATCATCGGCGCTGATGGTAATCTGGTAACCGCAGTAACTGCGGGCCAGCTCACGATCGTCACAACCGACGATATGGGCAATCAGACCTTTCCCGTGTGGCCGGGCCTGATCGATTTCAACGGTTTTAACATCACCGCTCTTTTGGCCAGCAGGGTCAAGAATCCAGCGTGGGTAGTTGAGGATGTTTTCCATCGGGCTGGTGTTGGAGTGAATCTTCAGCCAGCCTTTGACCCCGAATACGGAGGAAATATGGCCTAACGCAATGCGCTTCACAGCGCCCTCTACTGCCGTTGTCACTGGGTTGTTAACCTCACGCAGCCTTTTTGGCTTCTTTCAGAAGCTGGGCAACGCGGTCAGATGCAGTAGCACCCTGGCCCAGCCAGAATTCTACACGCTCGTTATCAACACGCAGGCGCTCTTCCTGGCCACGAGCACCAGGGTTGAAGAAACCTACGCGCTCAATGAAACGACCGCCGTTAGCGTTACGGCTGTCAGCCACGGTCAGGTGGTAAAATGGACGCTTTTTAGAGCCGCCACGTGCAAGACGAATGGTTACCATGGAATAGGGTTTCCTATAGTTGTTTCCGGCAACTGGTTTTCTGGGTTTACTGGCCAGACGCACAGGACGTATGACTGTAACCCAGAAGAGTTGAGACAGATTTGAGCGAGGAAAGTTCCTTTTTCATCATCCATCAGCCAATCCATGATCGGATTCAAGCCAATCATAAAGGGCGCATATTGTAGGGAAAACCAGAGGAGGAGGCAATATGCTGTGATAAGTATGTTCCCTATGCGGGCGCTGTGCTTACCTGTCTTGGGAGCGGTCTGAAATAACCTCCGTATTTCTGCAGACGCTACCCGCTGCCCGGCAAGCTGGAACCACTTGTGCTTTTGCGGGCATCGGGTGGCGTAAGCGTTCAAGCAGGGGGCAGACCCACCCCTGCTTGTCGAGATCGGCTTTTAATGGATTGGCCCCGAATTTCTCTTTCCAGAGTCGCAGTATCAGTTCCCTGATATCACGGGCCGGGCGGAGGCTGATACGCGGAAGAACATCAACAACCAGGTAATTGTACACATCAAACTCATCGAAATAATGTATGTTAAAACAGGCTGATATTAGGTTTCGGTTGATCGCATTGTTCTAGCTTATATAGAGAGCGCTCCCCCCAATAGCCTGTATCAAAATCATCCAGTTTTTTATTTTCTATTCCACTATCGTCTGAATCGTAAAGTATGTAGCTTCCATCACGAAGCATAAAATAGTAGTCGTCGGCATAGTAAAATGCTCCGGTAATTTGAAACTTATACTGCTCCATATCAGTCCATCTGGAATTGTTAACAGGTGCTGGATAGCCATCCAGGACATAGTCATTAGCGATTGAGTACTTAATGTAAGTCCCATCAGCGAGGAAGAAGTACCAATAGTCACCATCTGCTGATGATAAACCTGCACGAATAAGGAATCTATAATCCTCAAGTCCAGGCCAATTATGATTGTTTACTTTAAAGCGATTGTTGATGTATTCAAGCCCCCAACCGTCGGTTTGAAGTCGATAGTAATCACCTAAAGAAGTAAAGACATAGCGTACGTCATCGTTCTTATTAATGGATGCTGATACCCAGTGGTCATCAAAATGGGGCATTCCGTAGGTGTTAGATGAATAATTATAACTTTCGTACCCATAATAAATCGTATCAGCTTTCTCTAAGTTCAACTCTTTCTTTATATTTGGTCCTGTTGCTTGTCGGCTACGATATTGTGCCTGACCAAGGGCGTTTGATAGCAACCCACCGTTTGTATACCAGGCTGAAAATCTTCTACCATGTGATTCTCTTTTGTTTGTTACCTTCTTGTTACTCATGAAATTGATTTTATGTCCTCCTATAAAGAAGTAATCCATATAATGAACAGCTGTTATATAGCCATTCTCTGGTGAATTTTTGTCATTCCATACAGTCAAATTAGTCGTGTGTTCTGCATGCCCAGGTTCATTTAAATAGGCATCTAAAACCTTAAGGTATTGCTTTTCAGCATCTTCGTAGTCTTTAAGGGATTGTTGCTTGATTATTTCAGGTGGCTTGAAGCCGTACATATCTACAAGATTGCTGTTTTTTTCATCAGCCCAAGACCAGCCTAAATCAATAGATATTGTGTTAGCATCTGATTTTCTTTTGGTCCACACAGCATTGCGATGATTGGATTGGCTATTATCGTCAGAAAGATAACCGACCTTTGACTTTATCTTAAACTGAAGACTTCCATTATAGATATGGACATCATCAAGATAAACAACATCAGCAGAGCTAGGGTCTCGATCACCGTCACAATCCCACTTGGCTTGATGTTGGTCGTAATTAATGGGGGCATTCCCGAACTGATCATCTCCAGGATGCGCATCCCACTGCAAGCCGCATCTCCTTCCATCGGAGTCTTTTGTCCATATCTTAACTAACCCTGTCTTGTTACCATCCCCGAATGATTCTATATGCATTCCATATCCATTGCCATCACAGTTCCACGTTGTGTTTCGTTCACCGCTGACAAGTGAAGCCTCCACATTCAGTTTGCATGAGCCATTATCGGTGGTTATGTATTTATTGAAGAATAATGTTTCGTTGTGCAGTTCATTGATTAGCTCAAAGTTTGTACCAATCCATTGCTTGACAATGTCTGTCTGTTCGTCGGCAATGACTGTGTTTGTCATAAGCAAAAAACCAGCCGTATAAATTATATTCTTCATAAAAATCTCTAAATTTAATACCAGTTTATGTTATTTAAGACTCACGTCAGCAAAGGAAAGAAGACCATCTTAGGATAGATCATAAACTTGCGGATATTCTGCTCTTCATCATCATCACACGAGTAGTTGCTACGGTTCTTAAGGTAGACATTAAGCCTCGCCCACAGCACTGCCTCCTGGGAGGCTGACCGAGAATAGACTGCCCTACGCGGCAACTGCTCCTGCGTTGCTCTAGCTCCTGCATCCATGCAGTCGTGCGGTGGCAGCAAATTGGTCTAAAAAGTCGGAAATTTTTAGCAAATAGAACCACTATTCACTAAAAATTTCCGACTTTTTATCCTCAATTTTCTGCCATCCTCGCTACGGGCGCTATTCTCGGACAGCCTCCTGGTCTTGTGCGCCCTGAACAACCATCTCGTGTAAGCGTTCAAGCAAGGGGCTGGCACTCCCTGCTTGTCGAGGTCGGCTTTTAATTAATGGATTGGCCCCGAATTTTCCAGTCCAGAGTCGTGGAGTCA
The DNA here is from genome assembly GCF_049310245.1 of Endozoicomonas sp. ALB115. Classification (NCBI taxonomy): domain Bacteria; kingdom Pseudomonadati; phylum Pseudomonadota; class Gammaproteobacteria; order Oceanospirillales; family Endozoicomonadaceae; genus Endozoicomonas; species Endozoicomonas sp. ALB115. The sequence goes on from NZ_JBLYZG010000020.1 coordinate 46,586, forward strand.
GTTCCCTGATACCACGATCCGGGTGGAGGCTGATACGCTGTAGAACATCAACCGGCTCGGGCTCAGAGTAACAACCGCCTGTGAGAATCGTTTATGAATCAGGCTTTTGTGTCAGAATAACCAGAGCTGCTGATTTCCCCAGATTGGCGACCCTTCGGCTTGCCGAGCAATAGGCATCGAATTGACTTTCACTGTCATTATTAGCGGCTTGTAACATTTCTTGAGTTTCTTCAGCCCCGGTCAGCGGCATTTTGACGACTAAGGGAACTGTCTCAGTGCCTTCCATGTTTCCCATGGAGTCAGCATAATGAAGGACGTTGCCTTCTTTACGCCAGCCCACAAAATGGCCTGTTTCAATAGTGACCGCGCCAGCGAATTCGTAATCCTTCTTTTTTCCGTTGGCAGTGGGAATAGAGACATCTTTCCACCACTCCAGCTCGGGTCTGATCTCGGTTCCAAAGTTGGGGATGGTTACCAACAACACTTCCGGGGAGTGATGGTTATCAGGTAACAACTCTTTGAATGCACAATCATCAAGTTCCATTCCTTGCTTAGTGTTCCTGAGCCAATTATCGATCAGCTCTTGCAGGGTTGTTGCCAATCGAGAAGAGGTTGCGGTTATTCTGCCACTTACAGGTTCGTCTTTGTTAAAGCCGGTTAGCTTATGATTAACGAATATCTGCACTCCCTGGCTATTGATAAATGATGAACTAACGGTACGGGGAAAGTCGCCATAGAGATAGTGTTCTTCAACCTCGGCTGCCATCTCCCTCGATTTATTCACCGGGTCACCAAAATATACAAATTTTCTACCGACCAGATTGCCTGTGCTGCTTTCATATTTATCCGTACATTTTATGGCAAGTTCCTCACCCCGTTTGTATTCGTCGACAGTCCAAAAAAATTTTGGCGGGTTGGAGTGGGGTGGTCCTTTTGGTTGTTCTTTATTGTTCACTACTTTGGTCAGGCCTGCTGGTATTGTAATTGAGGGAATTCTATCATCCCTGAGACTGCTGACTGGTTCCTGTGTGTCACTGATAGTGACGAAGCCATCCCCGGCTTCAATCGATACTATTTTGTGCTTCAAAGAGGACTCTGTATATTTAAGGATATCGAAATTTTCGGATGGGACTTTTCCAGCATCCGGATAATCATAGATGCGTTTGAGGATTGTGGTGATAATATCCGATATTGAAAGGGGCATGCTGAGTGTTCCATTGCGGAGTTGGAACAGTGTTCTTATGCGGTCCAGGCCCTCATCGGCAATGTAGCCTTTATTATTTTCATCAAAGTGAAAATGTTCGCATATCGGTAAAAATTCATCCAGAGTATTGGCATCTTGCATTTTGCCTTTCGATTTTAGTTTACTGGCTCCGGCACCAATCTCGCCAATCAATGTATTCAATGCGCCTTTGTTTGATAGAGCCATAAAAAAGGCAGCCAGTGCACAGTTGTTGTTTTTTGCCTGGATGCCTGAATACATGGTTAATGAAACATTGCCGAATGAGTGTATTAGCTGTGGCGTCGGAGAAGGGCAGGCCGCGCTGGTTGGGCTCTCCGGTTGCTTCTTAACTACTTGCCCCTCGGATATATCTCTCTGGGGAAGTTCTTGCGCTTGCGGGATGCGTTTTCGCTGTTTCGGATCAGGTTTTTGCGTCTGCGGGAGAGATTTTGAGCCAATGGATTTTCGAGGTTTTGGAACAGGCGTTTGTTTTCGTGGATCAGACTTTTGCTCTTGCGGATCAGACTTTCGCTCTTGCGGATCAGCTTTTGGCTTCTTCGGATCAACCTTTGGCTTCTTGGGATCAGGCTTTTGTTTTTGAGGGATAGTTCCTGTGTAGTACATCATTAAGCCATAGAAGGCAAGATGCGAGCCATTAATGGATGTTGGGGGGGGGCTATCCGGAGGAGATGATGAGGGCGAGTCTTGATTGGGGCTAGCTGATGCCTCTTCCGATCCGGTATCAGTCTTTGGAGCAGGGGGGGGGGTTGGTGTGTGCTGGTTAACGGGAATTTCGATCATTCGATTTCGAATCGGAATGTCACCGACATTACTCTCGCTGGTGCAGTTGGCACCATCTCTTGTCAAGCCGAATGAACCCAGGCAAACACTGTTGCTGCGAGGACGGCCAGCTGTAAAGTCTTGATGTTGCGGGTCAGGTTGGCTTGCTGGCAAGCTTGAATAATCATGGTTGGGCCGGGTAATCTTATCCACTTCGAATACTCCATTATGCTGATGGTCAAAATTTAATTTTTTATAAGGTCATTGCTCGTTTTGGTTTATTAAAATAAATGCCTTATTCATTTGCCCGGATTTGGGTCTCTGAACAGGAGCAGTGATTAAAAACAGAGGTCCTTTACCTGACCTGATTTCTAATTGCACAGAAACTTTGACAGCAAAAATTCGTAAATGTTCGGAATGTGGATTTTATTTATTATTCGGGATTGAAATAAATTATCGATTTCAATGAAAATTGTTATTAAATTCAAATGGCCAGCCCTGTTTTTGGAGCTGGCCATTAATGGGTTGTTAAAACGGAAACTTTTTGCCGCCACCGGGAGGCATCATGCCACCCATTCCGCCGGGTAGCTGGCCTTTCACGGACGACATGCCTCGCATAAGTTTGCTCATGCCGCCTTTTTTGGTGACTTTTTTCATCATTTTACTCATCTGCTTATGCTGCTTGATGAGTCGGTTGATGTCCTGGATCTGGGTGCCGGAACCAGCGGCTATGCGCTTTTTACGGGATCCGTTCATGATGTCCGGGTTGGCGCGTTCAGCGGGGGTCATGGAGTTGATGATGGCTTCCATCTGGACAAAAATCCTGTTGTCCATCTGACCCTGAAGCTGTGGTGCCATGCCGCCCATGCCGGGCAGTTTGTCCATCATGCCGCTGAGTCCACCCATTTTCTTCATTTGCTGCAGCTGGTCACGGAAATCTTCCAGATCAAAGCCTTTGCCTTTCTTCAGCTTGCTGGCCAGCTTGTCCGCCTTGCTGCGGTCCAGCTTGCGCTCGGCTTCCTCGATCAGGGAGAGAATATCCCCCATGCCCAGGATGCGCGAGGCAATACGGTCCGGATAGAAAGGCTCCAGGGCATCGGTCTTCTCGCCCATACCGATAAACTTGATGGGCTTGCCGGTGATCTGGCGCACCGACAGCGCTGCACCACCACGGGCATCACCATCCGCCTTGGTCAGGATAACCCCGGTCAATGGCAGGGCATCACCAAACGCCTTGGCGGTATTGGCTGCATCCTGACCGGTCATGGCATCCACCACGAACAGGGTTTCTATGGGGTTGATGGCGCTGTGCAGCTGCTGGATTTCAGCCATCATATCGTTATCGATATGCAGACGACCGGCGGTGTCGACAATCAGGACATCCGCGTGCTTGATGCGGGCTTCATGAATCGCGCCATTAACAATATCCACCGGTTTCTGGTCAGCAGACGACGGGAAAAAGTTCAGGCCGGTTTCCTGGGCCAGGGTTTCCAGCTGTTTGATCGCCGCAGGACGGTAAACGTCGGCACTGACCACCATAACGGATTTCTTCTGGCGCTCTTTCAGCCATTTACCCAGTTTGGCCGCAGAGGTGGTTTTACCGGCACCCTGAAGACCGGCCATCAGGATCACGGCCGGTGGCTGGGTGGCCAGGTTCAGTTCGTCGTTGGACGAACCCATCACCTCAATCAGTTCATTCTGGACAATTTTGACAAACGCCTGGCCCGGGCTGAGGCTGGACTGAACCTCCTGCCCGATGGCCCGGTCCCTGATCCGGTTGATAAACTCTCGAACCACCGGCAGGGCAACGTCTGCTTCGAGCAGGGCCATGCGCACTTCGCGCAGGGTGTCCTTGATATTGTCTTCGGTGAGTTTGGCCTTCCCGGTTACGGTTTTCAGCGTACGGGACAGGCGTTCGGTTAAATTTTCGAACATTCTGGGAATTACCCTGATCTAAGGTGTTTATGCGGTTGAACGCACAGAATGTCGGCCATTATATAGGAATCAAAACTAAAGCGGCATCCATTTCAGTGGATCCGGTGAAAGGTTGTTTGTCTAGCGCCGGGTAATATGACAAACTGCCGATGCTGCTTTACGTTGAAGCCCTGGTGTAGAAAAGCGTTGACATCCGTACACTTCGTTCATCCTGTGCTTGTCGAAGGATGGTGCCACCGTACTTCGACAAGCTCCGCACGAACGGTATGGGTAACAACGCTTAGCTGCGCTAGTACATGGTTTCAATGAGTTTGACGGGTTGTCGTGCCACCGCACTCCGTTCGTCCTGAGCGGAGTCGAAGGGCGGAAACTCCGGACTCTGACCGTGCCAAGCACCCTTCGACTCAGCTAAGGATGCACGGACGAAGGGTGATTGGCACAGTACTCAGGGTATGGCGTTTACGTCTTTCGACTCCGCTCAAGACGAACGGAGTTTGGAGGTCAATAAAGGATCCCATCAATTACATTGAAACCGTGTACTACTAGAGGGCTTCCTGCTTTTTTTGCTGCTTTGGGGATAAATAGGCTTTCGCTAATGAGTGTCATGTTCGTCAGTATGGGTGCGCTTGGTTGCTATCTGGCAGGCACGGTTGGGCAGGGGTTGCGAAACAGTGGGCGTGAAATGCCCAAATCGCTGGTTCTGTTGATTACCGCCCTTGGCCTGATTTTCCACATTATTGCGTTATACATTTCCATCCATACTGATCGGGGCATCAACCTTGGCGTGTTCACCATGGGGTCGCTGACCTCTATGATGGTGACCATGATGGTGCTCCTGAGCAGTTTGAAAAAACCCTCGGAAAGCCTGCTGGTGATGATTCTGCCGGTCACCATGCTGGCCATTGTGCTGGCACTGCTGGCCCCGGTTGAACATATTGTCTGGAACACCGCATCATCCATGGTTTCCCATGTGCTTCTTTCGGTTATGGCCTATGGCATTCTGATGGTGGCGGCATTTCAGGCCATTCTGCTCTCCTTCCAGGAACACCAGCTGCGCACTCACCGGCATACCATCAGAACACTGCCGCCGTTGCAAACCATGGAGCGGCTGCTATTTGAGTTTCTGGTCCTTGGGGTTATTTTGCTGACACTCTCGCTGGGCAGTGGGTTTCTCTTCCTGGAAGATATGTTTGCCCAGCGGCTGGTGCATAAAACGGTATTATCCATCACCGCCTGGTGTCTTTTTGCCGCACTGTTGATTGGCCACTGGCGATTTGGCTGGCGTGGGCAGACGGCTGTTCGCTGGACTCTGGCCGGTGTCCTGTTTCTGGTACTTGCTTACTTTGGCTCAAGACTGGTGCTTGACTGCGTGGTTTCCGGGCAGTCCTGCTTTTGAAGGGGCTTGTTCCGGAGAGTTATCAAAAACGGGGAGGCGTTGGGATGGTGGGCGTGCTGGAGTGTCGCCAGGAGGTTGTCCGGGAATAGACCTGGTGCATGGTTTCAATGTCATTGATGGGTTCTCTTTATCAATGGCACCCAAACTCCGTTCGTCCTGAAGCCTGTCTAAGGGCGGAAACTCCGGGCTATGATAGATCGTGCCAAGCACCCTTCGACTCCGCTCAGGGTGAACGGAGATTGTACACGTCAAACTCGTTGAAACCATGTCCTGGTGCATGGTTTCAATGTATTTGATGGATTCTTTCTATTAATGACTCCCAAGCTCCATTCGTCCTGAGCGGAGTCGAAGGGCGTAAACACCACACCCTGAATAAAGACTGTGCCAATCACCCTTCGTCGCGATTTCAGCTCTTGAATCCCGATGCCGTCTTAATTCGTGGTTGGCAGGGATGTGTCAATCACCGTCCTGTCACGCAACCATGAATCAAAACGATCCGTAATCAACTGATTGCACGCCTGCTGGTTGTTTATATGCTTTGCCATGTTGGCGTTATAGTTATCCAGCCAATGTTTTTCTTCGGGATTATTTGCCAGCAATAATTTCATAAACTCCCTTGTGGTCTGGGGGCTAACGGCAACATTGTGCTGACTCAAACAGTGTTTGGCGATTGCTAATTTACGCTCTTCAGAGCACTCTTCCCAGAGTTGATCAATATATTTCCGATAATCTTTGAGGTGATACCGACAAAGATGGGCTCTGTAACTATCCAGATTATAAAGAGGCAGGACATTGGATACCGGGTGCGATGTCGTGCTATTTTCTGTGCTTTGGCTGCCGGACTCAGACATGCTATTCCGGTCATTGTTGTGATCATCCGGGTTGTTGATATTGACTCCAAATTCCCGGTATTCATTTTCGGATTGAGGGAACATCACAAGGTTAATCATATTTAAAATCAACGCCAACACTGCTTCCTGGGGCAGATCATTGCATTCGTCCGGTTTGAAGGTAATTAATTCATTCAGTGGGCCACTTTTCCCCCCGGGATAATTTCCTTCTTTCAGGAGGACGGTTCTGAAATCAAAGAACAGATCTCTGAGATCGTTGATTTCGCCAGTATGGAATTCTCGATTATTCCTGATAAACCGTATTGCATGGTCAATATTTTTGAATTTAATGTTGAGCAATTCATTGATCATGCCAATAAGTTGATGTGGATAATCCCGGATAATCTCTTCCATGTGTTGTGACAGGATATCCCGGCTTAAACGATCCAAAGGTACTGAGGAACGGCGCAGAAAATGATTGTTCATCATCAACTCCAGCCATTGTGCCAGATTGAACTCACCCTGCTGATTAACACACGACTTATAAATGAGTTGGGAAAGCTGATTGATTCTTTTAGATTGGTAGCCATCGCACTCAGTTTCAGGGCCAAAACTGGCATTGTCCAATATCGACGATGAAAACGGCTCACCTTGAAAATAACAACTGCTAAATGAAATGTTGTCAACGGTCAGGCGGTTTAACACCTCTGTGTTGAAGGTGCAGCTCTTGAAGTTAACGGATTGCAACACGGTAGCGTTCATGGAACAGTTGCTAAAATCAATGCCATATATTTCATAATCACCCCTCAGCTGCAAGCCATCCAGCGAATCCAGCTTTCCCTCCAGCAGATGGGGGTTTTGCTCAACCAGCAACTGAATGCTCTCTTCGCCACACGCCTTGATGAGATTTCTGATGTTTTCGTCAACCTTGCTGTATTGATAGGTTAACTCATGGTAACAGTTGGACCAGGATTGCTGAAAAAGCTGTTCCAGCGGTCGCCCGTCGGGCCAGTGGGTATAGCGTTTCTTCAGGGTATGCAACAACTGTTGCTGATCTTCAGGAGAACTGATCTCAAGTTTGTTCAACTCATCATGCAAGGACAGAGGATTGGAAAACCAGGTTTCCTGATCCTCATCTCCCTGGATCAATTTCTGGTAATCATCCACTGACTGCGGAATGACTTTCTGATTCTCGATGTAGGCTATCAGTTCGGGGTATTGGTCTTTATTAAAATGCTGGTGATCTCTAAAAAATTTTGTATCCAGGCGGCGAAGTGCTTCAGGTTGCAGGACCACAGACATGGCGCCTGTGTATTCTTTTTTGGACTGATCCGCCAGATTATTTGCCTGCTCCAGGTCCATGATTCGGGTAAATACTTGTTTGGTGTTGAAATTTATTCTGAAGAACATACCCCCGGCATTCCCGGACGGTTTTATCCCTATCTGAGAACGTCGCCCAAAGGAGATCAGAGCCGCTTCATTTTGCAGGCTCTCGTTGACAAACTTGCTACTGCTCCGGTACTGGTCTGGACAAAAGTTTATACTGTGGCCGGGGCAGAACTTCCTTGCCGGGTCTGCCCCAATGCCATGGGGAAACCCCGGGCGGTTATGCACCCGACGTCCTGCGCGAATAAGGGAATGGCTGTCGCAATCGAGCAGTTGTTCATCATTGACGTTCAGCGACTGTTTAAGAAACGCTTTTTTGCTGGTGTTTACCGGAATATTGGTATCCGCTGCCACGGCGAGGTTCATATCACCAAGGCAGCCGTGGAAGTCGGCCAGGGCGTCCAGCCATTGCTCTTCCAGGTCAACAGTATTTGGCCGCTCGCCATCAATGCCCAGCCCTGCCAGTTCCCTGAACAACGCCTCAACCACGGATTTATCGTGTCCTGGAAAGGTGATGATCAGTTGATTTTCAAAGGTAAGGGCATCAGGCAGGTTCGGAGGAAAAAACAGTAGACTGCCGCCCTCACAGACGTCCGCTTCGAGTTCAACCCCATGTACCGGTGAGGCAGTCAGACCGCCTTGATCCAGCTGTTCCTGATTCAAGTAACTGACGCTCTGGCCTGTCAGTTTGGCAAAACCGTGGCTGAATTCAGCCAGTTGTATTTTTGCATCAACTTCTTCGCCGGTTCTTGAGCTGACTCGTGCAGGAAACTCAGGAGCAGGCAGGGGAAGTTTAATTGATGGCAGTTTTTCAATGGACGGCACGTCGGCCGTTAGCGCTGCCCGGCACTTGTCAACAATGTCCTGCAGAGTCACCACGGTCTCGTCAATGGTATCGTGATGCTCATTACACCATCGTGTTTTATCGTTGGTCAGCTGCCTGGCCAGGCCGTGACAGTCATTGGCCAGGCTGGTCAGCTCACTGCGCCAGTCGCGGTAATTGCCGTTCAGGGCATGGTTGGCATATTTAACCCGGCTGGCCAGAAGGTGTAATCCCCGTTCCAGGGCCAGGTTATCCGCCAGTTTGTTGCCGGCTTCGGGGGATAACTGGAGGGTCATCCGGGTAATGGGTTGGCCATTGGCATCCAGTAATTGGCTAATGCCGATCTGTCCGCCCTGGATATCCCGGCCTTTGACCGGCAGCCAACCGCCCCGGATACCCGCTGCCGCAATCGCCTGGTATTCCGCCATGGAAAACCGCTCACCTGCCGCCACGGTATGGGGCAGGCGGGTGGTCAGCCAGGCAATACGATCGTGAATGGTTTGCCGTAACCAGCTGCGGTCGCCGGGCAGAAAACCGCTGTGTTCGATCAGTCGGTCCAGGGTCTGCCAGTCAAGCTGGTGCAAGATATCTTTCAGGGTATGGCCCAGCAGGTCATCATCCAATTGTGCCAGAATATCGACGCAGGGGTTGTGGATGGGCAGCGAGTTCATGGAGGGTGCCTGAGGGTTCCGCAGTTTATTCAGCAGCACCGGCATGGAGGAAAAATCATCCGCTTTGGGAGTGGGCTCTGGTTTCTCAGGACACGGGTAGCGAGTTGCCATCCCGGCAAAGTCCCAGTGGAACATCACCGGCTCCCCTTCCGGGGTCAGTTCAATGCCCTCCCAGTCACTGTTCACCATATTTTCGTTACCGACAATCACATTGATCAGCAGCAATCTGGCCCACTGCTCGGAAGATAACGAGCGCAGGGTTTCCTCCCCGCCTTTGAGCTTACCCTGCCATTGTTCGGGGACAGGACTGACCAGATAAAAATGACCCTGTTCCTGATGGACAAAGCTCTCGGGTACGGTGATGCCCAGCAGTCGGGCCAGGTTGCCCATCAGTCGCTGGTTTTGTGCACTCAGCTCACCGCTGGTCGGTTTGATGTAATAGACCTGTTGGCTAACGGGATCGCTATACAGCCCCTTTGGCCAACTGCCCTGGCACTCTTTTATATCCGCACCGGTCAGTTGTGCCAGGGAGAAAGAGGGTGCCTGTGGTTCTGCCGGGTGTTCGGTATAAGGGGAGATTAACTCCCGGATAACAGCGGACTGTTCACCTATGCTATAAAGCTGATAACTGAATGGCGAAGGATGGTGTTCCCACCGTTTTTTCCTGTTTTCACACTTGCTGGCGGCACCGATGCTGAAGAAGTGTTCGCGATCTGTGGCGCTGTCCTGCAACTTGATCGGAAACCAGAGATCACCCTGCCTGGCAATCACCCGGCAGACTTCTTCGGCCAGCTTGCGCCACTCTTTCCTCTGTTGATCATCCTGACAGGCAGCAAAACATTCCAGCCGGTCCATGTAAAAACATTCCCTTACCCGCATAACCTCCAGTGTATCCGCATCATGGAGCAGACTGCGCAGGGTCTGTATCGCCTCTGGCAGAAGCTCGCAGCCCTCAGGGTTATCCTTGTGGCATATGGCTTCACCACACTGCCAGGCCAGAGACTGCGCCATGCCGCAGTTGCGCAGGTGTTCCATCAGGTTGTCAGCACTGGCTCGCTCCCACTCCTCCGTATCGAGCCCATCGCCTTCACGGCCGGTGTCGTGAAACAGACAGGCTTTGATCAGCAGCGGTACCATGTGGTCGGGAAATGCCAGCGCCAGGGGATCGCGGTGCTGTTTGCGCTGTTGCAAGAGGGCTACGGCCCAGATTGCCGTCCGGCAACTGTGCTGGACACCATGAACGGGGCGGGCAATGGTCTGGGCATCAGGTGAGACACTGGATGGAAAATAATGCTGTAGCAAGGTCGTTTTCGGGATATCACTGGAGTCAATCAACGATTGATCAATGATCGGAAGATTGGACGACTCAGTTTCGGCTTTGGCTGTTTTCGGAGGGGTTTTTGTTGGCTCTATAGTTGGGGTTGCCAGTGCTGTCTCAGTGATTTTCACAGCCGGGTTATTAATGACTGCTACTTTAGGCTCTGGCTTATTGGTGAAATCAACATTGGTCTTCAAAGCCTGACTGGAAGAACCAGTAATCGGCAGGATTACCTCTTTGCTTTTTCCAACTTCTCTGGCAAAGGCGGTGCTTGTCTTAACCATTTGGTTAGATAAACTAACACAACGTTGATCAGGCAACTCTTGTTCTTTTGTTGCATCTATTGTTTTAAAGTCGAGTGTTCTAATACCGAGCGGATCCATGCTTGTTACCTCCTCTGGCAATCCTTGCCGTTTCGATGTGATTAAGTTAAACCGAAATAATAATAATTTGGACAGTTCACCCATTAATTAGTTCAACCAAAGCGTCCAATGCACCTGCTGGCTTTTCATGGTTCGGTAACCATACGAAGTCAGAAAAGTACAGGCTCACTTCATATTGGCAAACACCAGGGCTTGGGACTTCGCCCTGAAGCAGGTAAAATAGGTAATTTTACCGCATCGGTTCTGACAAAAGGCGACAACTCGTTGAGTGAAGCACCCTTAAGCGCATTGATTGGCGCACTGATTTTTCTTCTGCTGTTTTCTGCATTTTTCTCCAGTTCGGAAACCGGGATGATGGCCATCAATCGCTATCGTCTCCGGCACCTTGCCCGCAAGGGTAACCGGGCAGCGAAAAGAACCAGCAGCCTGCTGGACCGACCTGATCGACTGATTGGGGTCATTCTGATTGGCAACAATTTTGTTAACATTCTGGCCTCTGCCCTGGCCACCATTATTGCTGTCCGCCTCTGGGGAGACAGCGGTATTGCTATTGCCACCCTGGGGTTGACCTTTATTGTGCTGATTTTCGGTGAGGTGACGCCCAAGACCATCGCTGCCATGTATCCGGAAAAGGTGGCTTTTCCTGCATCCATGGTGCTGGTTCCTCTGTTGAAGGTGCTCTATCCGATGGTGGTGCTGGTGAACTGGATCTGCTCTTTGCTGATGAGGCCGTTAGGAATACGGCCGGGCCAGGAAGGTGAGGATCAGCTGACCAGTGAAGAGTTGCGGACGCTGGTGAATGAGTCCGGCCTGCGCCTGCCGAAGAAGCGCCGTGGCATGTTGCTGGGCATTCTTGACCTGGAGAAAGTGCGGGTTGATGACATTATGGTACCCAGAAATGAGGTCTACGGTGTCGATATTGAGGATGATATTAAAGAAATTATTCTTCAGCTAAGGGATTGTCAGCATACCCGCCTGCCGGTGTATCGCGGTGATATCAATAATATTGTCGGTATACTTCACATGCGCAAGATTGCCCGATTGCTGACGCTGGAAAAGGTCAACAAGGCAACACTGTTGCAGGAAACCGCTGAACCGTATTACGTTCCGGAATCTACGCCTCTGCATACCCAGTTGTTCAATTTCCAGAAGGCCAAGGAGAGAACCGCCCTGGTTGTGGACGAGTACGGCGATATTATGGGCCTGGTGACTTTGGAAGATATTCTTGAGGAGATCGTCGGTGACTTTACCACCGATGTTTCTGACAGCAGCCAGGATATTACGCCCCAGGGGGATGGCAGTTATATCATCGATGGCTCAGCCTCCATTCGGGATGTTAACAAGGCGCTGGGCTGGAATCTGCCAACGGACGATGCCCGAACCATTAATGGCCTGATTACGGAAGAGATGGAAGCCATTCCCGAGGCCAGCGTGTGCTGGAAAATCAAGAATTGCCGTTTTGAGATCCTGCAGGTGAAAGATAACCGGATCAAGAGTGTCCGGATGTTTATGGCGAAATGAATACTCTCTTTTTTTGACAGAATGGGAAACTTTATGCAAACACCACAGTCAGAGTTCAGGTAAATAAACTTAAGTAAGGTTGAGGTTATGAATGCAACAGGCTGTATGGCAACTATTCGAAGTGCTTTTTCGGAAATTACGCCAGCGCAGGAGAATGCTATTGAATATGTGGCTTTAAGCGGTGGTATGCTCTGCGCTGGATGTGGCGCTGGTGCAACATCCGCGTATCTGATCACTTTGTGTACAAATGCTGGAATCCTGAAAGCATTATGTCTGGGTGGTGTTGGTGGTGGCTGTGCGACTTGTTCGGCTTTAGTGGCTGAAGATTTACTCTGGTACCGTAGTATATCTGTGCCTGATGAAGCCACCCCCAATCAATTGGCAGTGGTGAATCAGCCAGGAAGTACCTCGGTGCTTGACGTAAGCCAGGCTAATGAAGCTCTCAATAATAGTGGTGTTTGCTGTGAAGGCGATGACCAAAAGACAAAAGGTGTACCTAATTCTTCAATTGTTTTGACGGAACCACTGCCCTATGAAGAGTCACCCTTTAAGAAGATAAATTAGAGTGTATTTGCCCAATAACCTGTGAATCCTTTTGGCGAATTTATTCGTACAGCCAGATAATAACTATTAAAAATAAGGCAAAGGTTTCGCCATGAAAAAAAATGGAGTCAGGTTCTACGTTGCCGGTCTTTCCAACGTAGCCATTTTGCTGGTTCTTTTGATATCCCTGTTCTCTGCAAAGAGTTTTGCCCGGGACTCTATAAAAAATGATAAACAGTATTATCCTGCCTGGGAGCAGTGGCAGACGGTTGGGCATTCAACCTTGAAATGGGGCCTATGGGATATTTACGATGCCCAGTTGAAAACGCCCTCCGGCCGTTATGACGTTGCTGAACCCGCTTCCACTGATGTGGCGCTGCTTATCGACTATCGACGAAAGATCAGTAAAAAACGGTTGCTTTCGGCAACAGACCAACAGTGGGCTCACCTCGGGGTATCCCGGGAGAATAGAAAACGCTGGCTTAAGCAACTCAGCAAAATATGGAAGGGCGTTCGTGCGGGTGACCGCCTGGTTTTTGTGCTGTCGGCATCCGGCGGACGCTTTTATTTCGGCCACCGTTTTCTGGGCAGGATTGACGATGTGCGGCTGGCCCGAACCTTTCTGGATATCTGGCTTTCAGACAATACCGCCTACCCACAACTCCGGCAACAGCTTATCGGGAGTAAGCGGTAAACGCCCAGTCAAAAGTTACTGATTGCTCTGTCGATGATAGCTAATGAAGAATTTCATTAGTTTGATTGCTATGAACAATAAAACCGTATTCTTTTATCTTGGCGTTGTCTTTTTTGGGCTCTCCCGGTTTGCAGACGCTGACCTGTTAACGGATATCTCAGACGCATCCATCGGAAAGTTGCTCCGATCCCATCAGATTACCGGCACACCTGAGCCGGATACACCTGTGGAGCCGTTCACCTCTCCAGTGGTGAAGTTAGGCAAAAAGTTATTTTTCAGCCCCGATTTAAGCCTCAGTGGTGCCGTATCCTGTGCCAGTTGCCATCATCCCCAAACCGCTGGCGGTGATGGTCTGGCACTGCCCGTCGGCGTGATCGTTAACGACCACAGGCTGTTCGGGCAAAAGCGGCTGGATGCCCTGAAAGGTTTATATCCGGACCAATACGAAGAGCTGCTGATCCCCAGAAACTCACCGACGGTATTTAATGCATCGCTGTACAGAGAGAATCTATTCTGGGATGGTCGTTTGCAGTACCTTCAGGAAGCGTTACCCGACGCTGGCATGGCCTCACCTTCCTGTGGTGTTGGTGGTAATGGACGGCTGGTGCGTCTTGGTAATGGCTATTCCAATCTGCGACCGGAATGCTATGAGGAGAAGAACCTGTTGCAGGCACAGGCCCGGCTGCCGATGGTCTCTCCCTTCGAAATGAAGGGTCTGAAAGATGCGCATTACAATCACCATGAACTCTATGAAATCATCATACAACGACTTCAGTCTAACCCGCAGTGGTGCAGCATTTTCCGGCAGGCATTTGCCGAGTCAGAGGCAGCCACTTGCCAGGAGATGATCCATATCGACCGGGTTACCGAGGCATTATCCAGGTTTCAGGGGCACTTGGTGTTTATCGACAATGCTTTTTTTCGTTACGTAAAAGGCAAAGGTGATTTGACACCCCTGGAAAAAGAGGGGCTAAAGCTCTTTTTTACTCCAGTGGTTCGCAATGGTGCCGGTGCCGGTGCCGGTTGCGCAGGGTGCCACAGTGGCAATCATTTGTCCGATGAGCGGTTTTACAATATCGGTGTTGCGCCCTACGGACGGGGAGCGAATGGGCGCGGCCTGGACTACGGTCGTAAAAATTTCAATTTCAGGCAGATGCCCTATTCGTTCCGTACCCCAAGTCTGCTGAATGTTGCTTTGACAGGGCCTTATTTTCACAATGGTTCAGCCGGGTCTCTTTATCAGGTAATAGAGGCACATACGCTGCACTGGCAATTCCAGCAGATGGATGACAGAAAAAATAAGCCGTCAATAGCTCAGACTATCCGCAATACAGCGAAGCAAGGCCCGGGTTACCTGCGGCTGCCTTACCATTTGAAACCCTCTCAGATTGAGGCATTGATTGCGTTTCTTAACACATTGACAGATTCGTGTGTGAATAAACGTCAGTGTATAGACTATCTGGTTGACCGGCAGCCCATTATTACGGAACAGGATAAGGCAGACGATGTAAAGCAATCGGCGCTGCCTTTGGTTCCAGCACCAGATTTATCAGGTGAACGGGTGGCTGTACCACCACCTCCCGTTCATGGATGTGGGCGAAATGCCACCGACATGAAATCTGTTGATGCTGTTACCACACCGTTGACGAATATCACCCGGGCCAGCGGTCTGGACCATCGGCGGGTAATTGGTCTGGTTAAGCCCGGGTGGATAATGGATATCGTCAACTGGTCTGGCGTATCGGCATTTGATATTGATAACGATTGCCTGGATGATTTGATTTTCAATGATAATCAGGGGAATGTCATTGTCTACTATCAGCAGCCATCCGGTGGGTTTCGCAAAGAGATGCTGCCGCTTGTGAAAATCAACACAACCGGTGCCATTACTCCGCTGGTGGCAGATATTGATGGTGACTACAAAGCCGATCTCTTTCTCGGGAACAGTGGCAGTTACTTTCCCCAGATTATTTTCAATATGGTCGAAGCGCCTTCATCCATGGTGCTGAGCAATGTTCAGGGACCGACGTTAAACGCCAGTTTTGGTGATCTTGATCAGGATGGGCATCTGGATATGGTGATGGCCTTCTGGCGTAGCTACAAGTCAGCACGTCAGCCACAGGTGTGGCGCAATCATGGCTATCGTAACCTGCGGCCTGAGGGCATCGCCTATCCCGGGCTGAGGGGCAGCTATGGAGAGCTATTGCATGGGGATGGCGTGATTCACCAGCAGCATGATCTGCCGTTGTTTGGGGACAGTGATTTTACCTTTACCCCCAATATGGTCGATTTTGATAATAACGGTGTTCCGGATGTGCTGTTGACAGCCGATTTTTTTACCTCGCAACTGTGGCAATCAACGTCTGAAGGCTTGCAGGATATTACGGATATTAATGTCATTAATGGCAGTTTTGGCATGGGGGCAGCCATCGCCGATTTTGATAATGATGGTGACATGGATTGGTTTGAAAGCAGTATTTACAGCTCTGAGCGGAATCGGAAATACACCGGAAACCGGCTATATGAAAATATCGGCAATTTTAACGTCCGGGAAGCGACCGAAAAAACAGGTTTGCAAAAAGGAGGCTGGGGCTGGGGCAGTTGTGCTGCTGATTTTAATAATGACGGTTTGCTGGATATCTTTCATGCCACCGGTTATGGTGCCCTCCCGGAAACCGCTGTTTTTAATTCCGGGTTGGAGAAACAGCAGAACCTTCAGTTTTTGCAAAGCCACGAGGCATTTAATAACGCCAGACCAAGGCTGTTTATTAACCAGGGTGGCATGACATTTTCAGAGGAGTCTGCCGCGTGGGGGTTAACTGAGGTGAATGATGGTCGTGGCATTGTCTGCTTCGATTATCAGCAGGATGGTGATATTGATATTGTCATCAGCAACTGGGAAGGCAGGCCAACGTTCTATCGCAATAACAATACAGAGAACAATGACTGGCTATCGGTAAAGCTGGTGGGTTTGCCGGGAAATACCGAGGCGTTGGGAGCCAAGCTTTATCTGCATACTGATCAGGGGGTGCAGTATCGGGAGTTGCGCTTTGAGAACAACTACGTATCGGCCAACCCCAGGCAGTCTCACTTTGGCCTGGGGCGGGACAGGAGCATTGACAAACTGGTGATTGAGTGGCCTGCACCTGACCGGGAATCAACAATAATAACTACACCGGACAAAAACCAGCGACTGGTTATCTATCACCCGGCCCTGGAACAAAACTAAATCATCCCTTAAGTAGCTGGCCATATGGAATCGAATATTTCTGGCTACTTATGCCGGGGGAAATGGCTGTTGAAGTGAGGAGCGTTCAGTGAGATGTCGGCATCCAGGGTAATATTCAGGAACTCCACCAGCATCACGGCAGTCAGCCCCCAGATCAGATACTCGCCATAGTAAAAGGACGGCATCATGTAGTCATGGTTGCGCAGTTTCCAATGGTTGAACGTCAGGTTGTCCTTGTCCAGAAAGTAGCTTAACGGGACTTTAAAAATACGATCCAGCTCCGCCATATTGGCTCTTAGTGGCGTGTCTGCGGCAATAATCCCGACAATAGGGGTGACTTCCAGACCAAAGCGCGAGACCACCGAGCCGGTTTGACCAATGATTCTGACGGCTTCCGGAGGGAGGGCGATCTCTTCAAAGGACTCCCTCAATGCGGTCTGGACCAGGTCTCTGTCGGATAAGTCCCGCTTGCCTCCCGGGAACGCAACCTCACCACTATGGGTGCTCATGTGGGGAGCCCGCCGGGTAAACACCAGCTCTGGTTCCGGTGCATTGGTAATGGGTATCAGCACTGCGGCTTCTGGCAGTTGGGCATTTATTGTTCTGGGCTGGTGGTTTTGCAGCCGTTCTTCAACCTGGTTCAACATCATGGTGACTTCAGAGGCATCCTTGCAAGGGACTTGAATTTATCATAAGTAGCTCAGCCGGATTTATCCAGTGTTCTTGGGGGCTATTAACATTTTGTTGCCTGCACAGAGTGAGTGGTCATTCTGCCCTTTATTAACTCTTTGTCGTGTATCCAGCATCGACACGCAGAAGTCTCTCTTGCTCAAAAAGCATCCTGACTCAGAATTTATCGGTGACATTGCCAGTGCTTTCAACTTTAAACGAGAAGGACTGCAAACCATTCTGGAATCCGCAATGCTCGGGAATCCAACCCTTGTTGTGGTTACCACAAAAGACCGACTCGCAAGATCAGGACTCTACTAACTATTTGGAGTACTCATCTTGTTCAGTCTTGATAATTGTTTCGAAGCTTTATTGTGGCTGTAGAAATGTGAAAGTTATTTCAGGACAGTTCCTAATAATGTCTACCCTAAGAGATCAGTTTCACCTTGAGGAACTGATTATGCAAAATGTAAACTCTGGAGCCACTTCATCACAACTCACCGGTTATGTTACCCCACCGGTTGCGGTTGGTCGTTCACCATCTCCCCCCGTCGCCGCAGTTGCCAGCGTGCCTCCGACTCCTGGCCTGAGTCCGGAACTATGCCTGCAAGAAGAAAAAATGTCGACCAATGGTACTAAACCTGTAACAAACAGAAATGTGGCACTTTCGGCACCGAGTGCTCAACGTGATGAAATCAGCAAACCTTTTCGAGACGGTGGTAACCCTGATACCGCGGGTATTTCATCCACAAATACCGAAAAGAGGATTATAAGTGACATGAAGGATGAGTTGATAAAACTCGTTGGCCCTCTGCTTTGGAATAATGCTCGCATTTGTGGGCTGGCACTCACTGGCAAAACCAGAGACCAACTTAAGTTCAAGGTGACGGCGGATTATGATTGCAGCCCGGAAGAAAAGCGGATGTTGCTCGCCGAAATAGAGCGCTTCATGCAAGATAATGTTCCGCAGAGGTTGCGAAATGAGTTCAAACTCGTAATTGATTACATTGGGCCTATAGAAGCCTTGAGTTCTGGCCCTGTAAATTCATAAGCGAAAAATTTGGCAGCAATCAGGATGCCTCCCTTAGTTCTTGTTCTTAAGGTAGACATTAAGGATTCTTCATGATGGTAAACTGAACCCTGTCCTCTTTCAGTGTTTGATGAGGGGGGCTGGTTGACAGGTGTTGCGGGTCTTGCATTGGAACCACAAAGGAAAAGAAAAGCTTTTCCCGTTAATGAAGCAAGTAGATCGACAGTTTGTTCATCTCTGAGGTTTTGTTACTCTGTTATTGTCCTTCTTTACCCGTCTGCCAGAAACAAGGAGTGAACGTTGATGACAGGATCCTCTATGCATTACTGCAGTGTCTGCGGTCATAAGACTCAAAGAAAAGTGCCTGAAGGGGACCATCGCCTGCGGGATGTGTGTAATCACTGTCACACGATTCATTATCAGAACCCCAGGGTTATCACCGGGTGCCTGCCCGTTTACCAGGATAAGGTATTGATGTGTAAACGGGCGATCGAGCCCAGAAAGGGGTTCTGGACACTGCCCGGTGGTTTTATGGAGTTGGGCGAAACCATCGAAGAGGGAGCGGCACGGGAAACCCGCGAAGAAGCCTGTGCGGATGTTACTATTGAGTCACTGTATACGCTGTTTAATGTGGTGCATGTAGGTCAGCTGTCGGCTTTTTTTCTGGCGAGACTGGAACGGCCGGACTTTGCCCCGGGGGAGGAGAGTCTGGAGGTGGCCCTCTTTACAGAAGATGAGATTCCCTGGGACCAACTGGCATTTTCTACCATAAGCCGGACGCTTCGCTATTATTTTGCCGATCGTCGGGAAGGCGTATTTCCCATGAGGCTTGAGTATGTCACGCCTCCGCAGCGGCAAGACTGACCGGGTGAAAATCGAAGGCAGGCATTTCATAAGGGTGCGCCCGCAGTAGCGCCTCAATGGCGGGTTTTAAAAACCGCTCCTGACAAAGCATTTCTACTTTCCAGGTTTCTTCTGAATGGATTTCGCCGGGTTGCCCGGAGAAGGGCTGGCTTCCCGGCAAGGGGCGAAACTGGCCGGTTCCCGGGGTTTGCCAGCAACAGCAATCATAGGTTCCATAACGACCAGCGCCGGCAGCGAACAGGGCCTCCTTGACTGTTTCAAGCCAGGGGGAGGGAATCATTACACTGACTTTGTACACCTGCGTTTCAGACTGGTGAGAAAGGTGCGCTTCATGTTGTGCAGATGATTCCTTCATGCTTATGAACCGTAGCGGAAGCGATTAATCACCGGCTGGGCATACATCTTTAGGAACCAGGGGCGGTATGGCTCAGGGCAGCGCTGCAGGTGTCGGGTAAATTCATCGCGCTTTTTCTGCAGATCGATGGCCGGGAATAACTGTTCGATCCCCGGAACCTGAATAACCTGCTCATGCTGGTTGATCTCACTGCTGATCGCTTCCCAGGCAAACAGGTTGGATGTCTGCAACTGATAGTTATGGTGAATCTGATGGTTAACCTCTTGAACCACCGAGGCGGCATCTTCAAAGTCTTCTGTCAGCGGTTTGCCAAACGCAACATGCACATGCCCTTTGTAACCATCTATGCCGGTGACGATGCTTTTCAAATCTTCATCGTCGGCTTTCTGATACTGACCGGTCTGTTGTTTCTCATAGAGTTCCCGGGCCTTGTCGCAGTCGCATGGGTCGAACTCGTAGGAGATGGAGACCGGTACAATATTCAGTGAGCGAATATTGTCAGCAAAAGCGCCCTGCCTGCCACGACGGCTCAGGTTAAACATCTTGATAATGGCCGGATCGGTCTGGTCATTACCATCCTTGGCCCGGCCTTCGCTCTGGGCAATCCAGACCGGCTGGCCTTCATCGATGCAGTGATGAATGTAGGCCGAGAGGTTCTGGAAGGCGAGCAGCTTTTCCCGTCGTCCGGACAGTGAGCGTTTGACGATAAAGCTTTTGTTCAGACGCATCAGGTCACTGACAAAAGGGCGTTTGACCAGGTTGTCGCCAATGGCAATCTGGCAGGTTTCCATATCGTTAAGGTAGAGCGCGTAGTTGACCAGGGCCGGATCCAGAACAATATCCCGATGGTTGGACAGAAACAGATAGGCCTTGTCCTTGTTCAGGTGCTCAATGCCGGAAAAAGACACCTTATGGGTGGTGGTTTTGATCACCCGGGTCAGATAGGGCTCGATGATGGCCTGAAAATCCCGGACATTATGGATATTCCGTGTTTTGTACTTTAACGCCAGAGAGGTGATCCAGGCCATGGCTCCGGAAAATTGCCGGGTTAAACCGGGGTAACGGTGCTTTGCCAACACATGGAGCAGGTCTTTATCAGTTAACAGGCGAGCCAGTGTAGGCCGGACCTCATGGTCATGGTAAGGGCGGATATCGTCAAAAGCTTCCATTTGTGCCAATGCTTTGAGGTCAGATAAGGAAAAAATCGTTATTGATCGACGGGCTATTATATTTCATGGATTGACTGCCGGTCTGTATAGACACTGTCGCGTAATGTAACTGAGGCGTATGGAGGATGCAAACCAGAGGTTGTTCATCAGTATGTGTGCGATTGAAGTGATAACGAAGGTGGAATTGGTTGCCGGGTGACGTTTATCGCTGGAATGGGAATCGCTGTGAGGAATACCTGCAAACCGTTCCCGAACATCATATAATCCAGGTTTCAGGTTCCCGGAACCTGACCATTTATAAAAATGCCAGGCAGGAATTATTCATGTTGAAGCAGTTTAAAAGTGCTGTCAGTTTGGTGGTATTGCTGGTCACGGTGGCGGGGCCGGTCTGGGCTACCACCCCTGTTAGCGGTGTTGTGGCTCAGAAAGAGCAGAAAGAACAAAAAGAGCCGTCGGTTTCTGGTAAGGTTCAGGGACAGTTAAGCGAGGCGATTCAAATCCTCCACTCAGGCCAGGCAACAAACCCGGCTAAAGCCATTAACGCTTTGCAGCGCATTGCCCGCCAGGGCGATCAGAAAGCCCGGGCCGAAGCCATGCTCTGGCTGGGCAGGGCTTATCGTGACGGGCTTGCCGGGACCGCTAAGGATATTGGCATGGCCTTTGACTATTTCCAGCAGGCTGCCGGGCGTGAAGGGCTGAATCCTGAAGCACAGTATGAGCTGGGACGGGCCTATCTCAATGGTGAAGGCACGGACCGCAACCTGATCGCGGCTTATATGTGGACCGAGCTCAGTCTGCAGGCCCCGTCGAACATATCAGCCTCTGCCGAAGCCCAGAAAGCCAGGCTGGAGACTCTGCTCAATACGGTTCAACTGGAAAAGGCCAGGCAGCTGGTGGATCAGTTGGCCACTCTTTATCTGCAATAATCAGGCTCTTGATCGCAAATGATTAAAGTGAGTTGGAGTAATTTATGTGCAGCCGTTACTCATTCAACCTGCCCAGGGTTGACCTTGGCTTTCTCGGTATCAACGATGTGTTAACTCAGAAACCCGTGCAACAGGTGGTGCCGGGGCAGCAGGTGTGGCTGGTTCGGAACAGTGACTGTGGTGCCCCTGAACTCGCCCGGGCCAAGTGGGGGCTTGTCCCTTCCTGGTTGCAGGATTTATCTCGGGCCCAGATCAATGCCCGTGTGGAGACCGCCGCTGAGTCACGAATGTTCAAAAAAGCCTGGCAGGACAGGCGTTGCCTGATTCTGGCGGATAGCTACTACCAATGGCATATGGCTCCGGGCAACCGTCGTCAGTTGTGGCGTATCGGCGCAAAAGATGGTTCGCTGCTACTGATGGCCGGATTATGGGAGCGGTTCACGGTGGACAGTACTCTCTCTTTCGATTCCTGCGCCGTGTTAACCATGCCGGCAATGCCACCGTTAATGTTGATCGCTGAGCGCATGCCGACGTTGTTGACGAAGGCTCATGCACAGCGCTGGCTGTCCGGGGAACCTTTTGATATTGAACGTTTTTCTGCCTTTCTAGCCAGCTTTCCCTGGCACAGCCAGAATATTCTGAAAGGCTGAGGTTGCGTTGTTCAGAATCTCCATTCACTGCTGAAATGCTGGTCTATCATTAGCGTTCATTGTGGCCGTGTGCAGTGAACCCAGTGCAATTTTCTATCAGGAAAAAAATCATTTTTTTTACTGTCGTGCCTGTCACGCTGCTGTACAACCTGATCTTTGGAATCCACCTCTACCTCTCACTCAAACAGGCCACGGACGCGGTCGCAAAAGGGCTGATTGAGCAGGTCTGGCATAATGCGGACAAAATTGACAGCCATACCCGGCAGCTGATGACCATGACCTCGTTTATGGGGGATATGTTGAGTCGGATGCCAGTGACTGACCATGCCATGATCAAACACTTTCTCACGGATCTGGTGGCAAGAAACTCTCTGGTTCGCGGCTTTACTTATGTGAAGCTCGGCAGCAGCCTGCAGCACTGGGATGTTTTTCATGCCTACAGGAATCAGTGCCGGGTCCGGCTGGATGAAAGCGTCGATACCGGCCTGTTTCCAGCCCAGTTCTGGTGGGCCAATCAGGATCAGCAGAAAGGGGGATTCTGGACATCGCCAAGAGGGTCTGCGGATAAAGGGTGGATTGTCAGCTATATCGTCCCGGTCATTTCAGAGAACACCCTTTATGGCTATTTCTGGATGGATATCAGCCTGGCGGATCTGCGCCAGCAGCTGGTGGAAAACACCACGGGAAATGCCAGTTTTTCCATTGTTAATGGCGCAGGAGAGTACCTGCAGACGGACAGTGAAACGCCGAAGCGCTACCAGTTAAACAGCATTCATCAAAGCCAGTTCTATTACGGTTCACCGGGGTTATGGCATGACCTGGAAGAGCTGATTGAACGAGGTGAGCCCGCTTTCCGGCATAAGTGGGTGCCGGTGCGGCAGAATGAGTACTGGTTGATGGGGGCACCCATTAAATCGGCTTCCTGGTGGATGATCAGTTATGCCCCAAGGGAAACCGTACTGGCTCCGGTTATTGACCAGGCGCAGATTAATGCATTGCTGATGCTACTCTCCCTGACACTGATATTTACCTGTGCCAGCCTGGTGTCGGTGAGAATTACCCGTCCGATTATCCGTTTGAAGCGAGCCATGGATGATTTTACCTACCGTCGGGTCATGCCGGTGATTACCCATATCAGCCGGGATGAAATGGGCAGTTTGACCGAAAGTTTCCAGCAACTGGTGACCAGGCTGGCGGACCGGGAAAAAGCACTGCATCGGGCCAGAACCAGCAATATCGGTCATTTGCTGGAGCGGCTGAGGGGGAACTATTTCTATTTCAACCTCAATAAGGATGGGTGCGTTACCCATGTCAGTCCGTCAATAGAGGCCATTCTGGGCTACACACAGAAGGAGTTTCTGCGTCCATTGATCGGGTATCTTGCTAACCGGGACAGTAAATTATGTTTTCGGGATCAGTTTCGTGAGGCCAAGCAGGGGCGATGGGGCGATACCTTTGAGCTGGATATCCGGCATCTGAATGGCAGCATCCGCAGGCTGGAAATCTTCTGGAGCGATATCGGGGATCTGGAAGACAGGCAATATCTGGTGGAAGGGCTGGCCAATGATATTACTGATCGGGTCAGCGATACCAAGAAATTCAAGCTGCTACTGGACAGCGCGCCGGACGCAACCATCATTGCCACACCGGAAGGCATTATCGGCATGGCCAACAGCAGGACGGAAGATCTGTTTGGCTTTCACCGGGAAGACCTGGTCAATATGCCCCTGAGCCTGCTGACGCCACTGGAAAACCGTCCGGGGCACCCTCTGTTGGGTGATCTGGAAAAAGCCAGTTGGGAGCAGTTGTGCCTGGTGGGTTATGAATCCCGGGGTATTGATCGTAAAGGCCGGATTTTCCCGGTAGAAATCACCAGCAACCCCCTGAAAACCGGCGATGGCCTGCTGATCTCCATGGTGGTTCGTGATATCACGGAGCGCAAACGCATTGAGCATGAGTTGATGCGGGCCAAGGAAGAGGCAGAGCGGGCCAATCTGGCCAAAGGTCTGTTCCTCTCCAATATGAGCCACGAGTTGAGAACACCGCTGAATGGCGTGCTTGGCAATGCCCAGCTGTTGTTAAGAAACCTCTCGTTATCGTCGGCCCAGCGAAAAAGCCTGAACACCATTGAGGCCAGTGGCCAGCATTTGCTGTCACTGATTAACGATATTCTCGATTTAACCAAAATTGAGTCCAGCAAGATTGAGTTACACCCTTCTGCGGTTCGATTGCTGGAGTTACTGCGTGGGGTGCGCAATATTCTCATGGAAAGGGCGGTCAGCAAGGGGCTGGATTTACGCCTGCTGCCCATTGGCACGTTACCGGAAATTGTCATGCTGGATGAAATCAAGGTTCGTCAGGTGCTGCTGAATCTGCTCAGTAACGGCGTTAAGTACACGGTTAAGGGATGGGTTGAATGCCGGGTGTCCGTGGAGGGCAATGATATTGTCTTTGAAGTCCGCGACACCGGTGTTGGTATTGCCCATGAGGACCTGGAGAGGGTCTTTGAACCTTTCCGGCAGGTCCATCTGGGGTTGCAGATCGGTGGCACTGGCCTGGGGCTGGCGATCAGTCGGCGGCTGGTTTCGGCCATGGGTGGGGAGCTTGATGTTATCAGCGAGCCCGGCAAGGGGAGCCGTTTTATTTTTGTCCTGCCGCTGGTTCTGGGCAGTTTTGCAGCGCTGAAAGAGCATCAGCGTCTTTTGCCCGGTTCCATTTATGTGCATTTGGATGAGCGCTTCCAGGGGGTTCGGGTTCTGGTGGTGGATGATGTTGAAAGTAACCGGGATATGATGGCCGGGTTGCTGGATTCAGCGGGTTTCAGGGTTGATACCGTCGGCAATGGCCTTCAGGCGGTGGAAGCGGTGAAGCAGGTGGACTTTGACCTGATTTTGATGGATATCTCCATGCCGGTGATGGATGGGGTGACAGCGATCAGGAAAATTCGTGAACTTCCCGGAAAAGTATCGGTCAAAGCAGTGGCTGTGACCGCCAGTGTGAGCCATGAGGCCAGGGAGCGGCTGTTGATTCAGGGGTTTGACGAATACATTGGCAAGCCCCTGGATGCCGGGCTGATGTTTGATAAAATCCGCTGTTTACTGGGTGTGGATTATGTCACCGCGTTGCCAAAACCAGAGTGGAATGAGAATGCTTTGCTGCAAAGTCTCAAAGAGATGCGAATGGACAGCTTTGTGCATGCCATTATTTCTGCTTTTGAGCAGGGCGATCTGGAGTCGCTGGAGCAGGCGCTGCACTCATTTGAGAACGACCCGGCATTGGCCGATGTGATTGGCTTCCTGCTGATGCTGACGGCGGATATGGATATTGCCCGGCTGGAAAATTTTATTGGTCAGCTGGTAGAAAATTTTAACCATAGACGTTAAGGCATTATCAGTCAGTTTTATTGATATGGATTCATTATCAAAAGCAGTAAATTCATTCTCGACAGCAGGGTTTGCCAACCCTGAGAGTTGCCCGGTGCAACCGGGCAAACATTCAAACCCTGAAACTGCACACTGCGAGCCTCCTGGTAACAGAGAACAGCTAAGACAGGAATTGCTCGATGCTGTGAAGGCAGGCACGTTAGGCGCTCGACAGATCAGGATGAGCTCCGCGAAATCAGGCCATGCAAGATTCAAAAAAGAGTCGGATTATCTTGACCATAAGGATAAGTTACCCAAAGGACCAAGGCCCGTCATCCTGATTATGGAAGATGTACCCACGATACTCAGGCCGAACCATGTCACTGTTGGTCTGATAAAACCCGGTACGCTCGCTGCCTATAAAAAAAATGCCATTACATCCTTTCTAGAGAACAATGCGGTAAAGCCGGATGAGCTTTCTGCCAAATGCCTGCCTGACCACAGTTCACTGCAAAAGAAAATGGAGGAGAGAGCTAAACGGATCTGTACCGTTTATCAGGGATCTTCATCCGGTAAACTGCGCTGGAATGGCACATTCAAACCGCCTGAATTCAGGGAAAAAGATTATGAAAAGTTAACATGCCATTCAGAATGGCTAACCACCGGGTATAAAAAATCACAAATCAAGTGCTTTCTTACTGCAAAAGAGGACCTTGGCAAAGACATTACCGATCATTTGCAGGATAAACACCAGTTAGAAGAGACTTTTGGCATCGACCCATTGCCCTGGCTGGTTTATTCCCAGCAAAGCGGCTCGGCAGAGGTTTATTTTGAGGATGAAGTCAGTGGCCATCTGTCAGCGCTGCATAAAGCCAGGCTCACTAATTTTTCGATATCCCATATCATTGCTGAAGAAACCTTCAGGCAGGTATTGAATTTTCTGCCAATGCCGTTAAGAGCAAAGACCCTGAATCAACAGCATCTGCCAGCGATGCAGTATCCATGTCAGGACATTATAAAACTGGTAACGAACCCGGACTTCAATCATCAACACTTAAGGGAATTAATAGACCAGATCTGGAAATTAATAGACCAGGATTTCCCGGTTGAAAAAACGTTTCTTTACAAGGGGAAGTGGCAGACAGTACTTGATTTGTTGATCCAGTCAGCAACAACGTTATGGTTACAAGATCATCATCGTAGTATGTCTCTGTATTATAACCAACAAGAGCATAGGGGAGAGAGAGCTGACGAGGAAGATGTTTTTTTCCAGTTATCTACTGAACTGGCCAGACGCGGGGTGTCTTTTGATGAAAAAAATGGCAAGCATCTGTTAAGGGAATTTTATTCGATTAGACTGTGCTGTCGTTTAAAGGCATTGGGATTATCCTACAAGGGGGGCGATTTAGGGTATTTAATTACTGATGTCCCCTTCTTTAATGATCCGGCTGTCATGCTGGAATTTCATCAACGTTGCCAGAGACTCAGTTCAGCAGAACTGCAAGAAGTGTTTGACTACGTCCTTCGACGACCTTTTCAAGGGTATCACCCCTATGACCAATTAAAGAACTATTTATTGGCTCTGTTTCGTTTTGGTGAACCCGATGAGCAAATATTCAGCGCTGTGAGAGAAAAAATAGCAGACACCGGAGCTGATGGCATTGAACAATCCCTGGGAACACTTTGTGCAGATGATTATATCCACTGGGCTAAAGAACTCCGGGAGCGGCGGGATCAAGAGCCCTTTTATCAGCAGTGGCCAGAAAATATCAAAAAAGGGCAACAACAAATAGACGAACTGCGAAAGTCCTTCGGCCTTACCGGCAGTCAATCTGCCCAACCTGCCTCATTGATGCAACCAGCAGCGTTGCAATTTATCGTCGACGCCTTCAGCCAACCGCCGGTTCTGCCCAATGCCAAAGATAACGAAGAGACCATTCTGAGAATCTTACAGCACTATTACCGACGTCCCGGACCAGAGCGAGTCATCCAATGCCTTGGCCGTGAGACATTGCCCGTGGTGTGGAAGTCTGCTCACAGCTGCAGTCATGTATTGCGGGCCCGGAACAATCTGTTGTGGTATATCGAGTTGCTGGACAAATTCGATCCGATGCAGTTCTCTGACATTGAAAAGAATCTGTTGTCGCTGGCCATTATCTATCATGACGCCGCAGCGGAAGATGTCCCCAAACGAGATGAAGAAGCCAGGGCGGCTGACTATTTCAAACGGGATCTGCAGGGGCAGTATCCACAACAACAGCTGGATGGTATAGCCGAGGCGCTGGCCAGCAAGGAAGACGACGTACATGGCAAGAGCGACCAGACTATTTCCCCATCGGTTCGCCGTTATCTGCAGGTACTGCGTTTTGCTGACCGTATGGACTATATCCGATGCACCGGGGTTGATGCCTCGTTCCCGGGATTCTGCACAGGCCGACACCCGCTTACAGGGTTTGACCCCCGGCGTTTGGATCTGCCGTCGCAACTCACCAGGGATTTCACCGGTGAGCCTGCCCTGAAGCCGGACTTCCAACGCCAACTGGAAGCTGCCATGCATGGTGCCGCTGATCTGTTACAGGTCACTGGCAGCCATAGTGAAGACTGTCGGGCGGATTCCTATATCCAGACGTATCATCTCAAACCTGACAGGACGGCCATCAAAGAGAAATTTGAACTGACCCCCTTGCCACTGCAGAACATGGAAAACTGCCTGGATGATAATGTCCGGCGTTTTATTGCCAGCCGTGCAGGCATTCACACCTGTTCCAGCCCTGACCATAAAGACTGCAAGACTGACAGGCAAAACGGGATTACCCGTGGCATCCATAATAGCTTCCATGATCTCAGGCAAGTGCAGGTGCCAACAGGGATGACCCGGCTGGAAAAGATGCAGTGTCGCCAGGGTTTCAGTCTGCTCAGCATGGCAACACAAGAGGCCATCGCCCAGGAGGTGCAACGACTGCAATCCGAAGGGATACTTATGAGCCTTGGCACATTAACCCAGCAAACCCTGAAATCACCCCCGGCAAAACAAGTGCTTGAGCAAAGAGGCTTTGCGGTGATCAGTGAGAAGCGCTTCAGGGGATATGACGACACTGGCAAGGTAAACCTGCAGGAAATGCTGGTGCCCATTCCTGTGGGTTCTGTCGGTTCATGATGCTTTTGTTCAGGAGGCTGTGGTCGCAATGATCATCAATGGTCTTCATTTTTTTCTCTTCCTTTTTTTTCTTTTTGGTTGGTCGGTGTGCTCTTTTGAATGTTCTTCGGCGGTTGAGTGAAAGTAATCTGAGGGTTGCCTTCCTTTATCGGTGGTCATGTGTGCCTCATCTGCACGCCTTCTTTTAAGCCCTACAGAGGCAAGCCCCGGCAGCGGGGTGTCTACCCTGGTCTTTATGCGATCAATACATCGTTTCATGGAATCCCGATCCCGGTTCCCAAGCTCGTTCACCGGGATTTCAATGACCTCAAATCCTGATTTTTGCAGCAGTGCGATTTTAAGCAGTGTCGAGCCATTCCTGGTTTTGAAATCACCACCCACGTAATGAGACGGTCCCTGAACTTCAATCACAATGTTGTGATCTGGCAGTAGCAGGTTTACCGGAGGTAATGTGTTCAGACTTTTTTCTTTTTTAATCCTCAAAGAGGGAATGCGTGATTGGAGTTGATCGTGGAAGTCGGTTTGAGTTTTTGACATGGTTGTCCGGTAATGGGGGACGAATGGACAAGGTTTCCCAAGCCAACTTGCGGCCATGGCAATAATGGTTTGCTCATCTTCATTGTCCGGGAATGTATTTTCCATGCGAGTAAACAGGTCATCCAGGTGCTTTTCAAACACGTTATTTCTATTGGCATTGGGAACCAGAGACAACCTGGCACAGCATACCATTAGTCCCCAGAGAGACATTAATATGTCTTGCTCAGAGAGCTGAGGGTTTTCACTGATTTGACCGACAAGCGATTCGAACGTAGAGGTAACCACGTTCAGCTCAACGAATTCACCCAGTTTCGCAATGGCCGACAGCAGGTTGGCGATAGCCTGAGGAATAAATTGGTCTTTCTGTGCGTTCACGCAGGGCAACAGCACGGCCACAGCCTGGTTGATATCTGGTGTCTGCTCCTGCCCACTGTCCAACAGTTTTGCCATGGCCCACAGCAGGTTGGCTATATGCTGAGGAATAAATTGGTCTTTATGGGCGTTCACGTAGGGTAACAGCACGGCCACGGCCTCGTTGAGCCCTGGTGTCCGCACCTGCCCATTGTCGACCAGTTTCGCCATGGCCCACAGCAGGTTGGCTATATGCTGAGGAGTAAATTGGTCTTTATGTGCGTTCACGTAGGGTAACAGCACGGCCACGGCCTCCTTGAGTCCTGGTGTCCGCACCTGCCCGTTGTCTACCAGTTTCGCCATGGCCCACAGCAGGTTGGCAATAGCCTGAGGAATAAATTGGTCTTTCTGTGCGTTCACGTAGGGCAACAGCACGGCCACGGCCTTTTTGAGCCCTGGTGTCGGCTCCTGCCCGTTGTCCACCAGTTTTGCCATGGCCCACAGCAGGTTGGCTATATGCTGAGGAATAAATTGGTCTTTCTGTGCGTTCACGTAGGGTAACAGCGCGGCCACGGCCTCGTTGAGCCATGGTGTCTGCGCCTGCCCGTTGTCCACCAGTTTCGCCATGGCCCACAGCAGGTTGTTGATTTCCTGTGGTTTAAAGTTAGCTTTCTGTGCGTTTACTTGCGGCAACAGCGCGGCCACGGCCTCGTTGAACTCAGGTGTTTGCTTCTGCCCATTGTCCACCAGTTTCGCCATGGCCCACAGCATGTTGGCGATTTCCTGAGGTTTAAAGTTAGCTTTCTGCGCGTTTACGTGGGGCAACAGCGCGGCCACGGCCTCGTTGAGCCCTGGTGTCTGCACCTGCCCGTTGTCCACCAGTTTCGCCATGGCCCACAGCAGGTTGCCGATAGCCCGGGGAATAAATTGGTCTTTCTGTGCGTTCACCCGGGGCAGCAGTGC
The DNA here is from genome assembly GCF_049310245.1 of Endozoicomonas sp. ALB115. Classification (NCBI taxonomy): domain Bacteria; kingdom Pseudomonadati; phylum Pseudomonadota; class Gammaproteobacteria; order Oceanospirillales; family Endozoicomonadaceae; genus Endozoicomonas; species Endozoicomonas sp. ALB115. The sequence continues at coordinate 77,350 of NZ_JBLYZG010000020.1, forward strand.
GGCTAAGGCCTCTTTGAGCCCTGGTATCCGCTCCTGCCCGTTGTCCACCAGTTTCGCCATGGCCCACAGCAGGTTGGTGATTTCCTGTGGTTTAAAATTAGTTTTCTGTGCGTTTACGTGGAGCAACAGCACGGGCACAGCTTCTTTGAACTCTGGTGTCCGCTCCTGGCCGTTGTCTGTCAGTTTCGCCATGGCCCACAGCAGGTTGGTGATTTCCTGTGGTTTAAAGTTAGCTTTCTGTGCGTTTACTTGGGGCAACAGCGCGGCTACGGCTTCCTTGAACTCAGGTGTTTGCTTCTGCCCATTGTCCACCAGTTTCGCCATGGCCCACAGCAGGTTGGCGATTTCCTGAGGTTTAAAGTTAGCTTTCTGCGCGTTTACGTGGGGCAACAGCGCGGCCACGGCCTCGTTGAGCCCTGGTGTCTGCACCTGCCCGTTGTCCACCAGTTTTGCCATGGCCCACAGCAGGTTGGCGATTGGCTGGGTGTCAATGTCGCTGGCTCCAGGTTGTAGGTGGCACTTGAATATTATTGCATCAAGTAGCGTTGACAATAAGGCAGCTTGAGTATGCCTGACACCCTCATCCATGGGGTGATGAGGGGTAAAAGCACCTGCTGAAGTAAATGAATGAAGTGTTGTCGTCAGGCTTCGCCAATTCCAGCTCCGTGTTACTGTAAAATTTTGCAGAAAACGCATCAGCTGGCTTTGTTCCGCTCGATTTAACGGTCTTTTAGAAGCTGACGCGTATTTTTTAATGGTACTGGCAAATTGACCATGATTACTCCCATTATAGCGTTGAGCGAAACGAGCAGATTTACTCAACAGATCATCCATTATTTCCGGGTTGACAAGGGCATTAAAATCTTGAGCAGGGGTAGGGGTTACTGAACGACACTGTAGATTTTGAGAAGTGTATGCGCCAGAAGCAGGGTAAAATTCATTACGCCCCGGGATAGTGCGGTAGGGATTATCCCTCTGTCTTACCGTGTCATGTCTATATTGCCCAAGCCTTGAAGAAGCGGCCTGGTTATCCGGTTGGTGGTAATAATTGCCTGATCTTGCGTTAGCAGCAGAGGTTCTATGCATAGTTATATTTCATTAATTCACGAAAATATAATAAAGCAGACAGCTGTTCTGTGCAGAGGTTCATTTTGCTGCAATATCTAAACTAAGTTTCTGCCAAAATGGAATTACATGGTCGTACCAGTGGGGACATTAAATGTCGATTTTCTGAATAACATTTAAGAATTGCTCGGTTTTACCACAGCTATAAACAGATTCATCACTCGTCATATTACACGCCATAAACAGAGCCTGATGCTGTGTTTTGGATAAATCGCTGAGGTAGTAATCGTGGCTTATCCGATAGGTTCCCCCATGAAGATTGATACTGACCCGGTTGCGATAATGCATCAGCAGCCCGGACTTCAGTGCTTTGCCACCATTGAGAACGGTCACTGTCTTCCGGAATTTTGCATTGACAGCAAGTGAGGGGTGTTGATTCCCACGGGTGAGAAGTTGTCGCGAAAGGCAGGCCTGAGGCGTTTCTCTTGTGCCGGTTTGAACTTTACTCAAATTTATCTTGTCTAAATGACCGGATTATCCGGACTGCTTCCGGTTGTATTCAACAAAATATGGTTATTTACTCCAGGCAGGAGACTAGAAACAATGGCAATGCCTATATCAACGTCCCTTAATGATGCTCCTTCTTCCGAGCCAGTTTCAGGACACCGTCCCCACACCACACCCGCAGCACAACAGGGCCAGATGGCAGGTTTCGCAGTAGATAAATAAGAGTACCTTCATGTCGGGCCTTACCCCCGAATTCAGGGGATGGGCAAACACTACCGCCTGCCACCGCGCCGGTAATAGAGAGACAGGTTGCCAGCACCGGTGATCCATCCGGGGCGGCCAGCTTGTCCGAAAGACCGGCCGAAGCGAAGCCAATGGAAAACCAGCCCCTGAATTACCAGATCCTCAGCAACACTTTTAAACGGACGTCTTATGCCAGCAGTTTATGTTTTGGAGCCACCATACCTGATGAGCAGGTCCGGGTGGTGATGGGCCACCTCCAAAAGATGGACAAACAGGGTAATAGATCTGTTACCATTTTTTTGATGTCAATGATATGTAATTTCAACCTGGGTACAGAAAACAAAAAGTGTGGCAATCATGATGGAAGGGAGGGGATTACTGGCTGTTGTTTCTCTTCCTTTTTTTTCTCTTTGGTTTGCCGGTGTGCTCTTCTGAATGTTCTTCGGCGGTTAAGTGAAAGTAATCTGAGGGTTGCCTTCCTTTATCGATAGTCATGTATGCCTTGCCTCATCTGCCCACTTTCTTTTAAGCGCTACAGAGGCAAGCCCCGGCGGCGGGGTGGCTACCCTGGTCTTTATGTGATCAATACATCGTTTCATGGAATCCCGGTTCCCAAGCTCGCTAACCGGGATTTCAATGACCTCAAATCCTGATTTTTGCAGCAGTGCGATTTTAAGCAGTGTCGAGCCATTCCTGGTTTTGAAATCACCACACACGTAATGAGACGGTCCCTGAACTTCAATCACAATGTTGTGATCTGGCAGTAGCAGGTCTACCGGAGGTAATGTGTTCAGACTTTTTTCTTCTTCAATCTTCAAAGAGGGAATGCGTGATTGGAGTTGATCGTGGAGGTCGGTTTGAGGTTTTGACATGTTTGTCCGGTAATGGGGGACGAACGGACAAGGTTTCCCAAGCCAACTTGCGGCCATGGCAATGATGGATTGCTCTTCTTCATTGTCCGGGAATGTGTTTTCCATGGGAGTAAACAGGTCATCCATGTGCTTTTCAAACACGTTATTTTTATTGGCATTGGGGACCAGAGACAACCTGGCACAGTACACCATTACTCCCCAGAGAGACATTATTATGTCTTGCTGAGAGAACTGAGGGTTTTCACTGATTTGGTAGACAAGCGATTCGAACGTAGAGGCAGCCACCTTCAGCTCAACGAATTCACCCAGTTTCGCAATGGCCCACAGCAGGTTGGCGATTTCCTTTGGTTTAAAGTGAGCTTTCTGTGTGTTTACGTGAGGCAATAGCGCGGCTACGGCCTCTTTGAACCTTGGTGCCCCCTCCTGCCTGCTGTCCACGAGTTTCGCCATGGCCCACAGCAGGTTGGCGACCGCCTGAGGAATAAATTGGTCTTTCTGTGCGTTCACGTAGGGCAACAGCGCTGCCACGGCCTCTGTGAACTCTGGTGTCCACTCCTGGCCGTAGTCCACGAGTTTTGCCATGGCCCACATCAGGTTGGAGATTTCCTGGGGGTTAAAGTTAGCTTTCTGTGCGTTTACGTAGGGCAACAGCACGGCGACAGCCTCTTTGAACTCTGGTGTCCGTTCCTGGCCGTTGTCTGCCAGTTTTGCAATGGCCCACAGCAGGTTGACGATTTCCTGTGGTTTAAAGTTAGATTTCTGTGCGTTTACGAAGGGCAACAGCGCGGCCACGGCTTCTTTGAACTCAGGTGTTTGCTTCTGCCCATTGTCCACCAGTTTCGCCATGGCCCACAGCAGGTTGGCTATATGCTGAGGAATAAATTGGTGTTTCTGTGCGTTCACGTTGGGCAACAGCGCGGCCACGGCCTCGTTAAGTTCTGGTGTCCGCTCCTGGCCGTTGTCTGCCAGTTTCGCCATGGCCCACAGCAGGTTGGCGATTTCCTGTGGTTTAAAGTTAGCTTTCCGTGCGTTTACGTAGGGCAACATCGCTGCCACGGCCGCTGTGAACTCTGGTGTCCGCAGCTGCCCGTTTTCCACCAGTTTCGCCATGGCCCACATCAGGTTGGAGATTTCCTGTGGTTTAAAGTTAGCTTTCTGTGCGTTTAGGTGGGGCAACAGCACGGCCACAGACTCTTTGAACTCTGGTGTCTGCTCCTGGCCGTTGTCTGCCAGTTTCGCCATGGCCCACATCAGGCTGGAGATTTCCTGAGGTTTAAAGTTAGCTTTCTGTTCGTTTACGTGGGGCAACAGCACGGCCACGGCCACGGCCTCTTTAAACTCAGGTGTTTGCTTCTGCCCATTGTCCACCAGTTTCGCCATGGCCCACAGCAGGTTGGCGATTTCCTGTGGTTTAAAGTTAGCTTTCTGTGCGTTTACGTGGGGCAACAGCGCGGCTAGGGCCTCTTTGAACTCAGGTGTTTGCTTCTGCCCATTCTCCACCAGTTTCGCCATGGCCCACAGCAGGTTGGCGATTTCCTGTGATTTAAAGTTAGCTTTCTGTGCGTTTACTTGAGGTAACAGCGCGGCCACAGCCTCTTTCAACTCTGGTGTCCGCTCCTGCCCGTTGTCCACCAGTTTCGCCATGGCCCACAGCAGGTTGGTGATACCCTGAGCAATAAATTGGTCTTTCTGTGCGTTCACATTGGGCAACAGTGCGGCCACGGCCTTTTTGAGCCCGGGGGTCCGCTCCTGCCCGTTGTCCACCAGTTTCGCCATGGCCCACAGCAGGTTGGCGATTTCCTGTGGTTTAAAGTTAGCTTTCTGTGCGTTTACTTGAGGTAACAGCGCGGCCACAGCCTCTTTCAACTCTGGTGTCCGCTCCTGCCCGTTGTCCACCAGTTTCGCCATGGCCCACAGCAGGTTGGCGATACCCTGAGCAATAAATTGGTCTTTCTGTGCGATCACATTGGGCAACAGTGCGGCCACGGCCTTTTTGAGCCCCGGTGTCCGCTCCTGTCCGTTGTCCACCAGTTTCGCCATGGCCCACAGCAGGTTGACGATTTGCTGGGCGTCAATATCCCTGGCTTCAGGTTTTTGATGGCACCTGAATATTATTGCATCAAGTAGCGTTGACAATAAGGCAGCTTGAGTAAGCTTGACACGCTCATCCCTGGGTTGATGAGGGGTAAAAACACCTGCTGAAGTCAATGAATGAATTGTTGTCGTCAGGCTTCGCCAATTCCAGCTCCGTGTTGCTGTAAAATTTTGCAGCAAACGTATCAGCTGGCTTTGTTCTGCTCGATTTAACGGTCTTTTAGAGGCTGACGTGTATTTTTTAATGGAACTGGCAAAGTGACCGTGATTTCTCCCATCATAGCGATCAGCGAAACGATCAGATTTACTCAACAGATCATCCATTATTTCTGGTTTGACAAGGGCATTGAAATCTTGAGCAGGGGTTATTGAACGACACTGTAGATATTGAGAAGTGCATGCGCCAGAAGAAGGGTAAAATTCATTATGCCCCGGGATAGTACGGTAGGGACTATCCCTCTGTCTTATGTCAGGTCTATATCGCCCAAGCCTTGAAGAAGCGGCATGGTTATCCGGTTGGTTGTAATAATTACCTGATCTTGCGTTAGCAGCAGAGGTTCTATCCATAATTATATTTCATTAATTCACGAAAATATAATTAAACAGACAGCTGTTCTGTCCAGAGGTTCATTTTGCTGGAATATCTAAATGCCAAAATAGAATTACATGGCCGTACCAGTGGGAACATTAAATGTCGATTTTATTTCGGGACAATTACCTGGGAGGCTGACCGAGAATAGCGCCCGTCTAGGCGACCCCGTAGCGAGGATGGCAGAAAATTGAGGATAAAATTCGGTTTTGTGGGTCACAGTAGGAATGGTGGTCACCCGCCACCCCCTGCGCAGACCGTAGTTGCACTTTCAAGACCTTCTTAATGCATATCACAGCCCTTGTAGGAACTCTTCCATCCAGTCATCGTTGTTGACCAGTTCTGACTCTGTCGCCAATG
>NZ_JBLYZG010000021.1:0-82173 GCF_049310245.1 Endozoicomonas sp. ALB115
ATGCTGTATGGTGGGTCGTGTAGGATTCGAACCTACGACCAATTGGTTAAAAGCCAACTGCTCTACCGACTGAGCTAACGACCCATTCTTAACAAAGAATCTTTTAAAGAACGCAATGCTTAGACTATCTCTGACCCTTATTGATCAGGATAAAAAAACCGCCGATTTACAGGGCGGTTTATGCTTCAGCATAAAATAAAATGGTGGGTCGTGTAGGATTCGAACCTACGACCAATTGGTTAAAAGCCAACTGCTCTACCGACTGAGCTAACGACCCGCTCTTATGCCAGCCACAGACTAACATAAAGAATAAGTGGCTCCCCGAGCTGGACTCGAACCAGCGACCCAATGATTAACAGTCATTTGCTCTACCAACTGAGCTATCAGGGAACTATGCCTGGCAGCGACATCTCGTCACCAACCAACGGCAGCGAATGATAAGGTTATTTTGCCGTGAGTCAAGTATTCCACTGCAAAAAACTTTTTAAAAAGGCTGTATATATGGCATTTATCAACCTAGAGACCATCTGCACTCTCGGACAGGTATTGGGCCACACCGTCTGGAGAGGCTGTCATGCCCTTGTCGCCCTTGTTCCAGCCAGCCGGGCAAACTTCACCGTGCTGTTCGTGGAACTGCAAGGCATCAACCAGACGAATCAGTTCATCCATATTACGGCCCAGCGGCAGGTCATTGACGATCTGGGAGCGAACCAGACCTTCCTTGTCGATCAGGAAAGCACCACGGAATGCCACACCACCTTCTGATTCAACGTCATAAGACTTACAGATGTCGTGTGTCATATCAGCAGCCAGAGTATATTTCACCTGACCGATACCACCCTGGTCCACAGGCGTATTACGCCACGCATTGTGCGTAAAGTGAGAGTCAATAGAAACGCCGATCACTTCAACACCTCGCTCCTGGAAAGCACTCATACGGTGATCCAGGGCAATCAGCTCAGAAGGGCATACGAAAGTGAAGTCCAGAGGGTAGAAAAACAGCAGACCGTACTTGCCACGAATGGCTTCGGACAGGGTAAAAGCATCAACAATAGAGCCGTCACCCAGTACAGCAGGGACTGTGAAGTCAGGAGCCTTTTTGCCTACTAAAACGCCCATAAGAATTTCTCCTACGCTTTATGAAACTGTCATTTAAAGAATTTAAAGAATTTAAAGAGCTATCATTTACAAAGCCGTGCGTGTTAAGTACGAAAGTACAAATATTATGTAACCCCACATTCAATCACGCACCACAAAAGTTGCGCATACAATGATACACATGACCACGGTTTTCGCCTACCGCAGTAGAAACAAATGACTACTTTTTTATCACAAGCCACATATTGATAAAGGAGCAAGAAGAAAAATACAACCCGGAGCCTGTTGACGCGCCCCACCTTTACTAAAGACTGGTTCACCCGAAACCCACTCTGTTCCTTCCCAACACTCCCAAAGCTCAGTTTATTGAGGTAGCTAACCCCGAACGAAGACAGGGATCTGACAGCTTTCATTTTTTCGCATAAAGAAAATGAACTAATTGGGAATTAAAATATCAAAGTATGTTTAGAAATAACTTCTTCTGGCGTGTGTCTATGCAAAATAATGGCGTGCCTCTTGGAAAGACGTTGCTTTTCTGGAGTGAAGCACCCGATAATGGTGTCAAAAAACCAAATCCCACAAGAAAACCAGATATCGGACATACCAGCGGAGGGCTGAAGGTTACCCCACATCCGCCATCAAACTACGTCCTGTTTGGAGAAGACTCTGCATTTTCTCCCCTTGCCAGGAAATCTGAACAGACAACAAAAACGCCGCAAAATGAATCAGAAAGCGATTCAGAGTGTGATCAGGAAATACTCGAAGCATTTGCTGGCATATCAATCCCAGATCACACTAATATCGATAAACATCAACGCCCCGGGCACAAACCTGAACATTTTAATGAAAGGGCCATGTTAAAAGCCAAAACAAAGCTATCGTACAAGAAAAAAAATGGCCCTCCAAAACCGGTAAGGCTCCACTCTTATCCCGGCACTTCAGGGCAGCAGGTAATATCCGCAGCAACTTTACCCATAGCCTTTGTAACAACAGATGCAACAATGTTCAGCCCGGGCAATACCAATACTGAGCCTTCGCCCAAAAAGCTGTGCAATTCAGCACCTCCGGTAAATGCTGCCATAAACTGGCTAGAGCCTCAGGATACTCTGATGGCTGAACAGTCAGACTTATTTGGTTTTCACTCCTTACCTTATGACTTTGCCCCGGGAAAGGAGCCTTTGGAGTAATTACAGCAGAAAGGAGATACTGACAGGGACTCAATGAGTCAGGTACTAGGAGGCTGACCGAGAATAGACTGCCCTACTGCGGTAGCAGCAAATTGGTCTAAAAAGTCGGAAATTTTTAGCAAATAGAACCACTATTCACTAAAAATTTCCGACTTTTTATCCTCAATTTTCTGCCATCCTCGCTACGGGCGCTATTCTCGGTCAGCCTCCTAGGAGAAAGATAACCTTCCGGTTTTATCACACCGGAAGGGAAGGATGAAAACGATTGCAAAATCAGTCTTCTGCACCTTCAGCAGAACCAGCCGCTTCAGCAATCAACTGCTGCAGTTCACCGCTGTTAAACATATCAATAATAATGTCACTGCCACCAATCAGCTCACCCTTAATCCACAGTTGTGGGAAGGTCGGCCAGTTAGCATACTTGGGAAGATTGGCACGAATCTCCGGGTTAGCCAGAACATCCACAAAAGCGAACTGTTCGCCACAGGCCATCAACGCCTGAACCGCCTTGGCAGAGAAACCACACTGGGGCAACTTGGGAGAGCCCTTCATGTACAGCAGAATAGTATGGGATTCAACCTGTTCTTTTATTTGCTCCATTACGTCCATGAGACGACCTCTTCTTCATTGGAATCATAAAGCAGGATATTTTAAAGAAAATACCTGACTGTCACCATATGTTATTACATATAGTCGAATAGAAAAAACCAACAACAGGATTGTAGACATCCAACTTTCCTGCCACCATCGGCTGACCTACTATGGAACTGCAAGTTAGGAATCAGCCATGTATGTACCGGATAAACCCCTTCGCTCTTATCCCTGGTGGCTAATGCCTTTTTTCTGGAGCCAGAAGCGTCGCTATGGAAAAGTCCTTAAGCCGGGCTTGTTATGGGCAAGAGTTCCCCGGTTATTTGCCGCTGTAGCCACGCTCTACGGCGTGCTGGATCGAAAAAAGTCACCCCTGTCACCGGAGCTGCGCTCGCTGGTTACCGTCAGAGTATCCCAGGTTAACTGGTGCGCCTTCTGTGTTGACATCAATGCCATGACCCTGGCAAAACGTGCAGGCAGCATGGATAAAGTAGAAGCATTGGATAACTGGCAAGACTCTGATCTTTTCAATGCTCAGGAGCGTATTGCCCTGGAATATACCGAAGCGATTACCTATAGCGACCAACAGGTAACCCCTGAACTGATGAAGCAGCTAAAAGAGCATTTCAATAATGACGCTGTTATTGAACTGACTGGCCTGATCGCTTTTCAGAACATGTCCAGCAAATTCAACGCTGCCCTGGATGTACCAGCAGAAGGTTTCTGCAAAATTCCGAAGAAATAAACATTTCCTGCAAGTGCTGGCACCAATAAACCCGACAGGATCATCAATCCCTGGTGAGGCTTCTTGGCACCACGGGTGATTTGGCCAACTTCTTTCTGCGTTTGGGCATTTCACCGTGACTACGGATGGTACTCAACTCTGCGCTGGTGCCTGGTCTCGATGCCATGCTTTCGGCGTTGTCAGTGCTTTCCAGAAGTCCAAAATATCCCGGCTCGCTGATATCCGGTACGACTTTGTTCGTCAGGAAGTCCTCAAATGTTTTATTTGATGACGACGCCTGATGGTCCAGGCAGAAATTGAAATAGGCCGATAGAGTCGCACCTGTCACCTCAAGAGCGGGTGTGGTTGTCAGGTCAGGGGCAAGGATTGGTGACATTAATTGCAGGGTGACAGGATCAAAGTATTTCGCGTTATGTATTTGGCTGCTGTCGCTGCAGTTAGGGTGCCTGTCCCTGTATTGCATCAGATAACCGTGTATGTCGTTAAGGTAATGCATGGCGGAAGCTGTGTCAGGGATGATCTCTGTTTCTACTGTTTTAGCGATTTGTTCGTGGCTCTTTGCATCCTCCCGCCACTGGGCACAGAGTGGAGACAGTTGCTGGTCCCGGCCTTTGAACGCCCTGCAGATCATCAGTTGCAGAACATCACTTTGATGATTGCGCCAGATGTGGGGCTTGGTTACCAGCATAAATGCAAACGCGTCAATATCATCAATGCAGTGAATACCTTGTTGCAGCATTTGCTGAACCACTTGCTCAAATCGCTCGTGACGGTCGTGCGTGGGAGAGCTACCGCGCAAATAATAGAGATTGGAAGACATTTCCCAGGCAAACGTAACCAGCAGGTGACTGACTCTGTCGATGGCACAGATATTTCCACAACTCAGGGCATCAAACCAGATATCCTTGACAAGTCGTAAAAATGACAGGCAATCCAGTGGCGCTAACTGAAAGTTAAGTTCATTGGAACAGATACTTATGCTGGAGCTGAAATCCACTTGTACAGCATTGTCAACAAGCAGCTCTGGCCAGCTTTTGCAAATAACAGCGCCCTGTCGTTGCAATGTGCTGGGCCATTTATTGACCATAGTTACGATGCTCTGGCGATCTGGCCAGAAGGAAGAGTATTGACGATTGAGATTCTCAGCGGCGGTTTTTACACATGATTTGGTGTAGCTTTGCAGTTCGATCAACAATCGCAGTTTGCCCTGAACCCCTGCTGTTGAACTCAACCCGTTTTCAATACACTGTTTAATGGTGCCCAGTGTATCACCGTTGTCTGACTGAAGATGACCAATGATCTCACTGTTGCTTGGGGTAATATTGCGCTGGACCAGGGCTTTTTCCGACCTGGCGATTTCCTCGGTGGAATAGCCATGAATCTTCAGGTGCTGCTCTTCATGAGAAGCCAACGTCGTATTTCGCCGACAAAACGCCGTAGCTTTATGGGTATCCGGCAAGTGGGTGGCGGCGGAACTTGCCGACTGATCATCAGGGGGAGGGAAATTCCAGCCAGAGTGCACTGCACCAGAGATTGCCGGTTGCGAAGATGGGTTTGACATACCTTTCCTCTTATCTTCACAGAACGAGTGAAAGTTGGGCAAAATCCTGAATATGACCGACATTCTGACAACCGCTGAAGAATAAAGTTCACCGCCGATCTCTCGAACGGCCCCGGTTTGACACAGGGCTCATGCACGAGTACCCTCCCTCGCGCTTTGAGGACCGATTAACTCCTTGGAATCAATGTTTGAAGTAAACGTCGGAGTTTAAATATAAAAACCGAATAGTTTATCTTCAAACGGTAAAAAAACCACAGCTGCTGATTTCACAGTGGCCAACGACCCAATTTCAACGTTCACATCTTTTGGCAGTTGGGAAACTTCAACCAGGCATGGAAGGGTTCCTTAAAGAACTGCGTTTACACCTGATTAATGACTATTCAATCTATTACCAAACCACTGATCGTTCTGCTGACAGCTGCCGCTATTCTGGCTACCCCGCCAGCCCGTGAGTGGCTATTTGAGATGATCCGGATTCTTTCATCGCTGGATATCGACAAGGTACGCACCTACATTCTCAGTTTCGGACTGTGGGCCCCTCTGGTGTCAGGACTGCTGATGGTGATCCAGGCAGTAGCAGCGCCGCTGCCTGCTTTTATTCTTACCTTTGCCAACGCCGCCATTTTTGGCTGGTGGCAGGGGGCACTGCTATCCTGGAGCAGCGCCATGGTCGCGGCTACACTCTGTTTCTTTATCTCCCGCTGGTTTGGCCGGGAGGGAGTGGCCAGGCTGACCAGTCACTTTGCCCTTGATCAGGTCGATGACTTTTTCCTGAAGTCTGTCTATTTCCGTGAATCGAGGCCTGTTGGCAATGAATAAGAAACCAGTATTATCCCAATACCTCAAAAGATGTATTTTCTTCTTCCTGTTACTGATTCTGCCCTTCAGATTCGCCTGTGCAGTACCAGAGGATTATTTTATCAGTGCAGAAACGGTTGCCAGCAATCCCGACCATTACCTGCTGATCGATGCCCGGGCATACTCTGAGTATCTCAAGGGACATATCCCGGGAGCCCGCTCAGTTCAGTGGCAATCACTTTCTGATATGAATGGGGCGGCCGGTAGCGAGAACTGGGCAACAGTTCTTGACAATAAGGAGCTGGAATACCAGATACAGAAGCTGGGCCTGAGCCCAACAGACAATATTGTCGTTTATGCCGATGCTCAACGGGGGTGGGGTGAAGATGGCCGAATTGCCTGGAGTTTGCACGTGGCAGGGTTAAAGAATGTCCGCATTCTTAATGGCGGGTACTCTCACTGGAAAGAAAAAGGGCTGAAAACCACCATCATCCCAACCTTCTTCAATACCAAAAGTGATTACACGATAACCCAACGGGATTCTTCAGCCACCATTCATACCAAAGCCCTTTACCGGGACTACTCACAGTTTCGCGTGATCGACTCGCGATCACCGGAAGAGTTCCACGGCAAAATGGACTTGGGTGAACAGCGCAAAGGGCATCTTCCCGGGGCCGTGAGCTTACCATTTCAGCAGATGTTCACGGCCAATGGCACCTTGAAGTCATTTGACGACATTAGCCGAATGTTATCGGATAAGGATATTCAAAAAAATAGCCCGATTGTCGTCTACTGTACTGCCGGTATCCGGTCCGCACACATGGTGATGGTGCTGAAGGCGGCTGGCTACACCAACGTCAAAAATTATACGCCCTCATTTTACCATTGGGCTGCGTTATCCTACACCCCGATTGAATGACAACATTGAAGGTCCTCAGATAGGTACCGAAGGTACGGAGGTTAGTGATGACTGAGCCTTCAGAAGGCTGATGATGTCTGAGTAGGATTTAACTTTTGCTTCTGCGACGGTCAAGCCTGATCCCTGCTGCCTCACAAGGAATGAGGTGAGGCCTAACACTTTTATCTTTTTAGCTTTCATCAGCTCAGATTCTGCAAGTTTCAGTGGTGTCATTCCGTTCTGGGCTCTTTCGTTGATGGAAGCTCCTCTGACAAGCAGGTGCTGAACTGCTTTTACATGACCTCCCTGGGCTGCATAATGGAGGGGGGTCATCATGCCGATGTTATCTATCTTAACCATCGCATCCGGTATGACCGGTTGGCCATTTAATAGCAAGCCTCTCAGGCAAAACTCCTGTTTGAAACGCTCCAATGCCAGTGCTGCCATGGCTGACTGATAACCCTCAACCTCCGTCCACCTTGTAACATCGACCCTTCTGTCGGTGGTAGCATTGACAGAAGCACCACGGTCAATCAGTTGAACAATAACGTCTGACTTACCTGATTTAGCCGCAAGATGCAGAGGTGTTTGTCCCTCGTTGTTTCTGCCATTGACGTCAGAACCAACCAGTACCTCAATGGCGTCTTGCGGATGGCGGCTGTAGACTGCACAGTGCAGGGGCGTCCATCCCCGGTAGTCACGGGCATTCACATCGGCACGCCGGGTTATCATGGCCTGGATTTTGTCTTTTTGCCCCTCTTTAACCACCTCGTGAAAGGCTGATTGACCGGAACCTGGATAATGAAGTTTATTAATGTCCGCATTCGGGGTATTGGCGAACAATTGGTCGAATAAGTTCCAGTCATTGATTTCAATCAATGCGCCGAGTAATCCTGCACGCATATCGTCACAGGGTGCCTCAGTGTTACTTATAGCAAGGGTTAACGACCTGATTATCGGTACCGTCAGTTTGTTTTCGTTGTTTATCCAGCTCCATAGCGTCTCACCACTGTCAATAAGTACATCAGTGGCTGCACCAGCGGTCAGCAGGAGATCAACGATCTCGGCCTGGCCGGTGTCAATAGCGATGTGAAGCGGTGTTTTTCCGTACAGTTTCTGGCTGGCTTCCCTTTCACCGTTATTGACCGTCGAATTGTCGGTTCCCTCCCTCATTTCCACATTCATAAAAAGGTGCCTTAACATTTCAAGCCCAAGCTGTTCTGGCAACCGTGAGGATTGGGCATTGATATTGGCACCCCTGCCAAGCAGCAGCCGGATGGCATCCTCTTTCCCGTGTTCCACCGCAAAATGGAGGGCGGTCCTGCTACCGATGTTGATATCAGCACCTTTGTTAAGCAGAACATCAATGATATTGAGGAAACCATTTGCAGCTGCAAAGTGAAGTGGGCGTCTTATATCCGGGGCGTGGCCATTAATGTCGGCACCATAGTCAATAAGAGCTGTTATGGCCGCTTCATGACCATTAAATACCGCAAGCTGAAGCGGAGTCTCAGGGTAATCCGCTGTTGTGAGCGCATTGACGTCGGCACCCTGTTTGACAAGATGCCTGATAGTCGCCTCATCACCTTTGCCAGCGGCGCAGTGGAGGGCAGTTATCCCGTCCTTGGTGCTGGCATTGGCATTGGCACCGTGTTCAAGCAAGCCATTGACAATATCAGAGCGACCTCCGGCAGCTGCCACGTGGAGTGGCGTATCCTCAGGGTACAAACAATGAGTAATTTTACGTTTACACATTGGGCAACCAATATCGGCATGACCTGGACCACTTAGCCACTTATCAATGCACGACTTGTGATGGATATGGGTGCAGGGAAACATTGCTGCAATGGGACTTTTATCCAGACCATCAAGGCAGATAACGCATTTTTCAGTTTCTTTACCCTCTCGTTCAGAGACTAACGGGGCTGCTGGTGGTATCCGATTACAATCGTTGAATGAGAAGGTATTCACACTTAAATATCCCCGTTCTAACTTATAATTTGAACTGTCTGATTAATGGGTCTGACTGACCCATCGGCTATTAGTTCAGTTCCTCATGCAGAAAAAGCCGGGCCCCTTACTTCTCAGAAGCATCGATCGAAAAATACGCGAAAATGGTTGGAAAGAAATCAGTGTCTTTGACGAAGAATGGATTGGCCGGGGCTCATAACAGTGTTGAGTAATCTATGATTACCACAGGTTTTTAGTAGCGGTATGGATCCGGCCAATCCCGTAGAACTTATGGATTAATTGCTTTTGCTAATCGCCTGCCTGTAAAGATGATCCACTTTCCTGATATTGGCATTCAGCCCGTTTATACGGGTATCGTGGGAAGGGTGTGTGCTCATAAATTCCGGCACACTGCCACCACTTTGCGCTGACATCTTTTTCCACAGGCTGACAGAAGCCTCCGGGTTATATCCAGCCCTGGCCATCAGCTCTAAACCGATAAGGTCAGCCTCGGCCTCATTGGTACGACTATTAGGCAAGGTAAGCGCATAATTTACCACGGTACTGCCAACACTCATTAACTCAGGACTGACCCCCAGCAGAATCCCCAGGGTATCCTGCCCCAACTGCACTGCATAGGCCTGAGACATAGACTCCCGCCCATGTTCCCTGAGTGCATGAGCCATTTCGTGTCCCATAATGGCGGCAATTTCATCATCCGTCAGCTTCAGAGTGTCAATAATGCCGGTGTAAAACATAATCTTGCCCCCGGGCATGCAGTAGGCATTCAGCTGTTTATCCGTCATCAGATTAACTTCCCACTGCCAGCTTCGGGCATCCTGCCTGAACACACCAACATGGGACACCAGCCGGTCAGCAATCCTGCGCAGACGTTTCACATCTGCTGACTTGCGGTTCAGCACTTCTTTTTCCCGAGCTTGATTCAGAGCTTCCTGATAAGCCCTGGCAGACATGGCATTCACCTGGCTTTCAGAGAGCAAAGAGAACATTTTCTGCTCACGCTGAACACCAATAGTCCCTGAGTTGGTTGTTGATACCGTCTGACACCCTGCCAGAAAAATACTCAGGCTCACGACCAGAACTTTTAACCATTTCATCCCCAATACCTGTTTCTTCACAACGTTATGACTGCCATTAAACCAAAATCACTACCGGTAAGCACGGCTATCTCGGTATTTAATAGCAAGTTATTGCACAATTCACCCGAGGTATTGATAGCGGACATAATAAAAATAATTAAGAATTACACTTATATACAATTCCAGACTACTTTTATTCCTGATTGTTTCAAAGACACATGACTAACCATTTACAGGTAAAGAGATCATCAAGACACACATACTAAATACTGGCTGATTCGCCACCTGATATTCCTATTTCATCAGGCAATTAAAAACCATTAAGGGTAGTTAAATGGACGGCATTCACTCTAAAACCTATCAACAGACATCTCCCTTGGTTAAACTGTTAACACAACCCCTTCAGGAAGCAGGACCATCAAAGCCTTCTGTCATTAGTATTGCCCCAACCAGATATTTACCGGGCGCACAGGGTGAAATCCCATTTTTCAGGTCATTCACTCATCAATCTGTTGGTATGCCACATCAGGAAATCTCATACTCAACAACTCACAATGATAGCGCAGTTGACTCTCCAATACTGGCATCTATTAAAGCTTCAGATAATGCAGCCAGCATAAATCGTAAAAGAACAAACCCTGATTATTCAGCAAATAAAAAAAATGAACAATGCAACAAGGAACCATTAAATACTTCAAACGAAACCTCAGTCAAAAGATTGAGACCACATGAACAAAAAATAGCAAAGCCGGACAATAAATATTCATCGTTTAAATACCATAACAGAGACAAAAAGGATAAGGAGTGCATCTCAATTGATCAAATGAATAATAAATCTGGAAGAATAGCCAGCGCCATCGCTGAATGCAGAAGAAGAAAAAAACTGACTAAGCTATATTCTGACATCAATCATGCACTTAAAGATATAACAACTATAAGCATCAAACCAACAAAAAGAAATTTACTATTAACCTGCATCGGGATTGTAAAAAAGAAAAGTGCCCCCAATCATACCTGTCCTAATCGTAAAAACAGGAAAACATTATCCTACTCAGCCAACACTAACCCAAAAACAAAGAAATTTATAAAAAATCTCAATGAAGCCAATCGCCGAAAAGAAATTCGTGAGCTAATTAATGAACTTTACCAATCCATTCCGGGAACACACCGCAAAAAAAATAGCGAACATATCACGCTCAAGAAATTTCTGTCATTTATTACCAAGAACCCAGAATTAAAAACATCACAAACCCAAGCAAATCAAAACTTATCTTCAGTGATAAATAAGGAATTAAGTCCAAGATTAAAACCGAGACCAAAACCAAGATTAAGACCAGAATTAAGATCAAAACCAGAATCTAGCTTAAGATCAGAAGAAAATATAGATGAAATAATATATTTTAATACAAAAATAGAAAAAACTGCCAAAACAGACACAAATAGAAAAAAAGGTGACAACACACAAAAAGACACAAACGAAGAAACAACCACAAGAAAAGACAAAATCACAGAGCCAGAAATGGTTTCAGAAACAGAAACTGATTCAGAAATAGAAATTAATTCAGAAAAAGAAACTGATTCAGAAACTGATTCAGATACAGATACAAAAGCAAGCATGACAACCAGTAAAAAAACAAACTTAGATAAAAAAACAGATAAAGCAATAAATCTTAAAATAGCAGAAGTTTCAGCAACAGCTCCCTTAGAAGAACCCGATGGTATAATAGAACCTGATTCACCTTATATAAAAACAGCTACTTTTGACTCATTACATGCCATTAAAGAGCCTGCAAACAGTAATAGCCAAGTTAACTCCATGATACAGAAAACGTTGCAAAAACCAGGGGAAACAGGAAAAACACTCGAGTATTCTGAGCAACCCTGGATTTCAGCCCCTGATTTTCAGTTTCTTGAGCAGGAGTTAGTATGCTATGAAAAAGAGCCGTGCAAAACCGTTGATGAATGTTCATGGAACAGTCCGAAGGAGACTAAAGATACCCATTCTCTTGTTACCCCATCCCACTCCGCTATTCCAAGTCCACAGGAGCAAAACGAACAGGTGCAACCCCATACCTGGATTCCATCCCCCCCATCTCATCCTGATATCAGCATATACAAACCACAAACTGGCACCAATGAAGAACTGTATCCAACAGGTGACTTATCTATAATGAAGGCCGTTGCTCCACAGGAAATTTTCCCATGGCCACCTTGTCAACAGATGCACGATGACCACTCTTCTTCAGGATCATCCTGCACTTTGCAACCACAAACCGGGGAAGCACCGTCTTCAGAAGATGAGGCTATCCCCTTTGTCTTCCAGCAATACAGCCCCGGAGGGAGAGGGGCTGTACCGGATGAGATATGGGGTTATCCAGCTTCAGGACATGAGACAACACCCTATGGCTTTCAACAACACAACCCTGAAGAAAGAGGGGCTGCTCCAATTGAGGCCCTGGGTGTTCCAGCTTCAGGACATGAGACAACACCCTCTGGCTTTCAACAACATACCCCTGAAGGGAGAGAGCCTGCACTATACGATATGACAGAAACTTTACCATTAGCATCAACACCAGAGCTATTTCAGGTAGCTCCCCAAGATACCCCACTGATAACATATTTAAAAAATCAGATTGTCAAACTGAAGACGAGGCAGGCAGACCTGGAGTATAAAGACAGGAAAACTAAAAATTTCTTAAATGGAGTCATAAACGAAAACCTGCAATTATCAAGAAAATCATTAACTCTTGAACAGGATCTGGAAATGCTTAAAAAAGAATTTGCACTACTCCAGAAAAAAGATCAACTATCAGAGAGCCTGGTAAAATTTGCTTTTCATGATGAACAAAAAAAGGTGGCTGACCTTGAACAAAAACTCAACGCTTTACAGGCCGAACGGCAGCTGATGATTGATAAAATAGAAAAATCAGATAGAGAAAAATCCCAGTTAAAAGAAGCCCTGAAAAATAATCAAACCAGAACAAAAAAGACAGAGCAAAAAATTTATAAAAGCCTGAGATTATAAAATAAAAAATACGGTACTTTTCCTATATTATTTAAGCAAGTGTAAAAAGCTGGGCTCTTTTTCAGATTTACTACTCATGACCCAGCTTTTTTTCTTCAGCCAGCTTTTTTTTTCAGGTAGTGGTAACCTCACTTAACCGGATCTTAATATTTTCGCAGCTGCAACCATATTTCTTAAAGCGTCTTCTACCTCCTGCCAGTCTCTGGTCTTTAAGCCACAGTCCGGATTTACCCATAAACGCTGTTTGGGTATTTTTTGTGCCGCTTTAGTCATCAGCTGTTGAATCCACTGAATACTGGGCACATTTGGCGAATGAATATCATAAACTCCGGGTCCAATCTCATTCGGGTATTCAAACGCTTCAAAAGCATCCAGCAGTTCCATATCTGAGCGGGAAGTTTCTATGGTGATGACATCCGCATCCATGGCGGCAATATATTCAATAATGTCATTAAACTCGCTGTAACACATATGGGTATGGATTTGGGTTTCATCTTTGACGCCACTGGCAGCAATGCGAAAGCTCTTCACCGCCCACTCCAGGTAAGCAGGCCAGTCTGCTTTTCTCAAAGGCAAGCCTTCCCGAATGGCTGGCTCATCAATCTGAATAATGCCAATACCCGCATTCTCCAGATCAACAACTTCATCTCTTAAGGCCAACGCTAACTGGAGACAGGACGTTTCCCTGCTCACATCATCTCTTGGAAATGACCAGCAAAGAATGGTAACCGGCCCGGTTAACATGCCTTTAACCGGCTGGCTGGTCTGCTCCTGGGCATAGCGGCTCCATGCAATGGTCATCGGCTCAGGGCGGCTGATGTCACCAATAATAATGGGGGGTTTTACACAGCGACTGCCATAGCTCTGTACCCAGCCATTGGCTGTGAAGGCAAACCCTTCCAGCTGCTGGCCAAAGTACTCAACCATATCATTACGTTCTGCTTCGCCATGGACAAGAACATCCAAACCAAGCGACTCTTGCCTTTTAATGGTCTTGCGTATTTCCGCTTGCATCGCTTCGATATAAGACTGCTCATCCAGCTCCCCTTTGCGAAACTGTAAGCGCTTCTGTCGTATCTCCCGTGTCTGGGGAAAAGAGCCAATGGTGGTTGTAGGAAATTCAGGCTGATTCAGTTTTTCATGCTGTAGCCTTGCCCTTACCGCATAAGGTGAGCGACGATGATCAATATCCCTGTCATCATTTAATGACGTCAACCGTTGTTCTACCGCTGTATTATGAACCCGCTGAGAGTGTTGCCTGGCAGATACCGCTTTTTCGGCCTCGGAAATCAATGTCAACACCACCGGGTCCTGTGCCTGATGCCCTCCGGATAAAACCCGACCAATCACGGAGACCTCTTCACACTTCTGCCTGGCGAAGGCAAACCAGGATTTCAGCTCGTCATCAAGCTCGGTTTCCTGCTCCAGATCAACCGGAACATGCAGTAATGAGCAGCTAGGCGCTACCCACAGCCGATCACCCAGCCGCTCCTCTGCCTCCTTCAATTGCCGCACTATCTGCTGCAGGTCGGAGCGCCATATATTCCGACCATTAACAACACCCGCTGATAAAACCTTGTAGGCAGGCAGGCGATCAAGCAGTGCCGGTAACTGATCCGGATCCCGGACCAGATCAATATGCAGACCATCCACCGGCAGATTAACGACCGTGGTCGTAGTACCATTGAGACCACCAAAGTAGCTGGCCAACAGAATTTTTACATGGCAACTCTGCAACCGGTTATATACCGATTCAAACGCCTGATGCCATTCCAGTGGAAGATCCAGAGCCAGAATGGGCTCATCAACCTGTACCCACTCCACATTCATTTCAGCCAGTCTGGCCAGAACTTTGCCATACACCTCGACAACACTGTCAAGCAACTCCAATCGGTCAAAAGACTCGCCCTTGACTTTACCAAGCCACAGCCAGGACAGCGGGCCAATCAGTACCGGTTTTGCCCTGAGGCCCTGTTCAATAGCCTCAGCGGTTTCATCCAGAATAGCGGTGTTAGACAATTGGAACTTCTGGCCTTTGTGCAACTCCGGCACTATGTAATGGTAGTTAGTATCAAACCATTTAGTCATTTCACAGGCTGCTGCTGGTTCTCCGGTAGGTGCTCGACCTCGGGCCATACGAAAAAGGGTATCAATATCACCAGGGTCCGCTTCCGAAAATCGCTCCGGCACCGCACCCAGCATCAAAGAGTGGCTCAGCACCTGGTCATACCAGGCAAAATCACCCGTCGGAATCAGATGAATACCTGATTCTTTCTGCAACTGCCAGTGTCGTTTACGCAGGCGACGGCCTTCTTCCAAAAGCTCTGCCCTGGACAGGTCACCGCGCCAGTAACTTTCCTGAGCCTTCTTCAGCTCACGGTTAGCACCTATTCGGGGAAATCCAAGGTTATGGGTAGTGATCATGAAATAACTCCGGGCTGATCGTCAGACTTATTGTTTTCAGGATGGATCAAAGAGTAGTCACGATTCTGTTGGAGAGTTAGAATTGAATCAAACTCATTTTTCTAATAATAAAAATGAAAAAAACTAATAATGATGCTCTTGTGAACTGACGATAGAAGAAAGGCAAACAATGACAATGCAAAACCTGGGTCTTGAGTTACGTTACCTTAAAACACTGAAAGCCATTCACCAAAGCGGCAGCCTGGTAGAAGCCGCCAGCCGTTTACATCTCACCCAATCCGCTTTGTCCCATCAGTTGAAAGAGCTGGAGCATCGTATTGGGATGGAAGTGTTTATCCGTAAATCCCGGCCACCCCGGTTTACCACTGCCGGGTTAAATATTCTGGAGCTGGCTGAAGAAGTGCTGCCAAGATTCAAGGCTACAGAACAACGCCTGATGAGATTGGCGGGCGGCAAAGCCGGACGGTTGCATATTGCCATTGAGTGTCACAGTTGTTACCAGTGGCTAATGCCAACCATCACAGAGTACCGGCAACACTGGGCAGAAGTAGAAATGGATTTCTCCACTGCCTTTAATTTTGCCCCCTTACCGGCTCTTTCCCGGGGTGAACTTGATCTTGTGGTCACGTCTGACCCAGTGCCCATTGATGGCATCGAGTACATCCCCCTTTTTCGTTATGAGATGCTGCTGGCCATTGCCAGGACACACCCATTAAAAGAACGAGAGTTTGTCACACCTCTTGACCTGCAACAGGAAGTACTGATCACCTACCCTGTTGAACAAGGTCGTTTGGCGGTCTTCTACGATTTTCTTGACCCGGCAGATATTGAGCCTGCTGATATCCGTACAGCAGAGTTAACATTGATGATGCTGCAGCTGGTTGCCAGCCAGAGAGGTGTTTCTGCACTGCCATGCTGGGCACTGGCGGAATATCTTGATAAAGGGCACGTTGCGGCAGTTCGACTTGGTAAAGAGGGGTTGTGGTCAACACTGTATGCAGCGATTAGAGCAGAACAAAAGGAGCAACCCTATATTGCCAGCTTTATTACCTCAGCCAGAGAAACCTGTTTTGCAACCCTGAATGCTATAAAGCCAGCATAATCAGGTAATACCAATTCCGCCTTCTAAATATGATATCGAGCAAGTCATTTTGGACAGCTGGGCAAGGCGGAATGACGAGTAATAGCAGGGCTATTGCGAGGAATTCCAACGAAGATCCAGCGGTTCAAAATGGCTGCGCAGTTCATATTTAGAAGGTGGAATTGGTATAAACACAGGGATCATAAGTTTTAACCAGATGATCGGTCACTTTCGGCAACGGCAACTGAGTTGCTCCCGGGAGACTGACCAAACAGCCATTAAAGTTCATATTCGAGCCCCAGCCCAAGCACTTCTGGCGTGTTCAAATAATAGGCCTGTAAAACATCGCCATGGTGTTTCAGGGCATTCATGCGGGTCTTGCTGGTCGGGTGTGCTGAAAGGAATATATTGACCACTTCTCGCAGACTTCCACTATAAGCGATAGCCCTGCCCCAGACTCTGGAGCATTCTGAAGGGTCATATCCAGCCAAGGCTGTCAGGTAGATGCCTATTTCGTCAGCCTGAGTTTCACGATTCTGCAAAATTGAGTTGGCAAACGGAATACTGGCCAGGGCCAGCTGATTCAGAAAAAGGACATCACTTAAACCCTGCCCCATGTGCCTTGCCAATATATGACCCATTTCATGTCCCAGAAAACAGGCCATGCCAGCCTGATTTTTCGCCAGGGGAAAAGACGAATGATAAATCGCAATATTATAGCCACTGGTTGCAAAGGCATTGGGAACACCACTATTCATGGTTGAGATTGTCCAGTAATCGGCAGGGATATCAAAAACCTGCTCAGCAACGGCCGTTAAACGTTTGGCTACCGGGTCGAGAAATTCGGAGTATTTCTGTTCAAGCTCGCGGGATGTCTCCTCACGCAGGACCCAGTCCTGCAATTGTGCTAATTTGTAAAACCCCCAGCCAAGTGGCAGGTGAAGGTAATCGAAAGGGGTCTTTAAATACGTTCGGGATACCACGGAAAGAGTCCCAAGCGCAGCCCCGGTCAGGAATGCCCTGACCGTAAAATCAATAAAAAACGGGTTGGCACTGTTTTTTGTGATTGCCGATGCAAGGCCAGTCCAACTGACGCCGATCATTGTACCAACAGTGCCACTGGCAACCGATGCAAGGCCATTGTTTTCAAACTCTTCCAGCAGGCTTCTATCAACAACTCGATGGAGATTATTGATAACATCGTTTCTATTTAATGTATGAACCTCTTGATTCCCATGAGCGCTGGAAACGCAGGAAAGCAAGTAAATACATACAGTTAATGAGGTTATGGATAAACACTTGACTCTGGAAAACACCTTCAATCCTCTAAAATGATTCGACCCGCTATAGAGTTCAGACAAGAAAAATATAGTTTGGTTCCATCATTCTATTCAATCAGGGTTCGCCATTACCAATATCTGTATGGAGCAGTTGCCGAGAGTGACCGCCCATTTAGTCAGAAACATATGATTCCTTTTGGCCAACTACCTACACCATCTTGTTCTAAAAAACTCTCTTGAATATATTCAAATAAAATTAAATTTCACCAGTTATGGAACTTTTCATCAAAAAAAATAACTAATTTATATCATTATTAAAATAAACTTCGCTAAAGGAAGTCATTATGGATATTTCCACCACACCAATTACCCCCGATGCCAACATCCAACGACCTCTTGCAAAAAAGTTCCACGGACAAGTTGCAAAAAAGCTCCACGGACAAACCATGACAAATGGCCGGATAAAACCAGCAAAATCCTGTACATTCATGCTTAAAGAAGGTTCAGAGCCACAACAAGATGTAGAGCAGTCAAAGCCCAGACATATATCACCGCAAGAGAGAACCGTAATTGAGTTTTCAAGATTTTGTTCAAGCACTTTTCATTCAAACGCCGACAGTAGAAGCAGCAAATTTCTGGAAAAACAATACTCCGAGGATGCTGAAACTGTAGTAACAAGCTTTTGCATTATGATGCGATTGTTCAGCCATACCCACGAAAGCCTTTTTCGTGATATTACCGATACGATTGGAGTCACCTATGATAGTAAAAAAAATTCCTTGCAAACTCTGAAAGGATTAATTCATTTAAAAAAATACGATAATATCCCTGGCATTAAAGCAGCACGAAATGCTATCCCCGGTAAAGTAAAAGCAGCTCCCCATGCAGCAAACTCTGAAACAGGCCTCCTGAAATGCCAAAGTTCAGTTCAAACAGTAACTCGCAGATTCCGGAAACATCCCTTAGCGGAAACAACATCTACAGTCAGAAACCAGGGTAAATCACACTCAGAAGGAGAAGCGAACTCCCGGCCAATTAAGAAAAGAAAGGTAACTTGCCAAAACAAATCTTCTAAAAATCACCCTAAAAGAACTAAAGCAAGATTAGATGCGGTTAAAGACACTATTAATGCCTGCCTGCAAGAGCCAACCTCAAAAAAAGATATTGAAATTACCATCAATCGTATATTTCGTCGAGGCAAACACTGGAAGAATCTGACATCTCTGAGAACCAGCCTGAGACGCTGGTTTTACGATCTTAATCCCTCTATGACCCAGGGATTTAAAAAAGAAGAAATTAAAAAGGCAGAAGAGGTTTTTGCAAGGCTTATGGGGGTCTATCCATCATCAGGAACAAAAACAAAAACCTAGGTCATCGTTAACCTTCGTTATTTGTCAAAGTTGATGGCAAGTCGCTATTCCCTGGCTGCTGCGCTACTTCCATCTGCTGTTTGAACTGGTCAAGCCGTTAAGCGACAGAGAATACATACTTCCTGCAGGCAGCCAGTAACGCTATGAAATTAAACAGTAATCAGAATTTTCATTATTTTCATTATGCCTGTTTCGTAATCGATAAGCTTCATTTTCGGCCTGCCGGTATTGTTGCCGATAAGGCTCATTTCCAGCCTGCCTGTTTTGCTGTCGATAAGGTGCATTTCCAGCCTGCCAGTTTTGCTGTCGATAAGGTGCATTTCCAGCCTGCCGGTTTTGCTGTCGATAAGGCTCATTTCCAGCCTGCCGGTTTTGCTGTCGATAAGGCTCATTTTGCAGTCTATAAGCTTCATTTCGATATAAGTCATACTCCGCTGGCGATACGCTATAGCCACAGATTTCCTGATAATCCGCATGATCAAAGATGTGATTTTCATCCGCTTTATCAAACAGCGGGTCAATGGGACCAAGCAAAGTGGACATAAGGTAGAAGCCTTCTGTAAAGGGAAAAGCTGCGCCCTGGTGCCCCTTCACTTCTCTCATTTCTGATTGGAAATCGTCAACAACATGAACGTTTGGCTGCTCATCTGCCTCGTTCATCCACTCGACTGATGACTCTAGATCAGTACAGGCAACCAGGCACACCGGACTCCTCTCAGCCTTTCGGTGTTTCAGTAATTCAAAAATATGCTCTTTAGAGCCTCCGTTATTGGGCTCACCATCATTAAATACATAGATAATACGGGGGGGAGATTTCGGAGAACGTTCAGACTCTTCTATGCTTTTTAACATAGCAGGATAGAGCGGGGTTGAAGGGAGTCTCTTAGCCCTGAAAATACTGTCCAGACACCTCTTCATCTGCATCGCAACCTCGGCTGGCGTGCCACCGGTATCAATTGGTGGGAATTCCTGAGTGAAACTTTGAATTTTTATTCCCATCACCGGAATATGGGCTAATAAATCGGCAACATGACTCAACCGATAGACCGCCTCTTCAAACCTGGACATTCTTACTCCGACCTCAGGATGTACCATGCCATCCTGGGTATCCATTGACATGCTGTTATCAATAATAAAATGCAGTTCATAATTTTTCAGGGCGGCCAGTCGATAGGCCAGCCAGGTTGATCCGTTGATTGAACCACCCAGCACCTGCTGGATCGCATATTGCTGCTCAGGTGTAAATGCTCGTTGAAACTTTTCTATGGGCGAGGGAAACGAGGTGGTTATTGATGGTTGAGAGCCAACCCCGGACTGTTGGTCATCGGTTCCCGGGTATGGAGGCGGAGGATCCGAGTATGGAGGAAGATCCGGGTATGGAGGAAGATCCGGGTATAGTTGCGGGCGAACAGTGGCTGTTGATACAACACCTTGCGCCAGATAATCAACGTTTCTCACCTGCCCCGAATTGGTATTGGGACGGTCACTGGGAGCATGTGCCAAATGTTGTCTATTGGGATCTTGTGAATTTAAGGAGTATCCAAAGTAATTCACTGATTCTCGATGGCCAGAACCAGCGGGTAATCGACATGCGTCGGATGAGGAAAGAGGCGCTTGTGATTGTGGATAGGTTACCTGCTGGTTATTAACAGGATTTGCTTGATGACCTTTCGTGTCCATAGCTAAAACCTCTGTATATTATTTTTTCTTTAGGCCATCAAAAATAGACAAAAAAATAAGAGAATAAAATTTCTGTTAAAAAAAATAAAAAATTTACAATTAACTTGAAATCAGACAAAACCCAATGCCTCCCTCTGATTGCTAAACCAGAGAGAAGCAGCGCTTTTTTATGACTATAATGATACCGTCTCTTATCAAGGCATAGCAGCAGGGAAGTCCAGGCCGGTCATTTCATCCAGTCCAAACATTATGTTCATATTCTGAACGGCCTGGCCTGCTGCCCCTTTGACCAGGTTATCAATAACAGACAATATCACCACCGTATCCCCGCCCTGTGGACGATGGATGGCTATACGACACTGGTTACATCCGCGAACCGACCGGGTTTCCGGGTGGCTGCCCACAGGCATAACATCAACAAAGGGCTCATCGGCAAAGGTACTCTCATACAACCCTTGAAGGTCAATACTATGATCTTTGACGGTGCAATACAGCGTGGAGTGGATACCGCGGATCATTGGGGTCAAATGGGGAACAAATACCAGGTCGCCGGTAAATGGCGATACCCCCGTTTCTGGCATGCGCTCAATACCCTGGCGAATTTCCGGCAAATGACGATGACCGGCAACACCATAGGCCTTGAAAGACTCGGAGGCTTCGCAGAGCAGCGTGCCCACATTGGCACCACGGCCAGCGCCGCTGACTCCCGATTTGGCATCGACAATGATATTGCCACTCACCAGCCCTGCCCTCAACAGGGGTAATAAACCCAGCTGCGTTGCCGTTGGGTAGCAGCCGGGGTTGGCCACCAGCCGGGCGCTGGCAATATCGGCACGGTTCATTTCTGGCAGGCCATAGACCGCTTCTGCCAATACCTCCGGGCAGACATGCTCAAGACCATACCACTGCTGCCACAGCGCTGTATCGCGCAAACGAAAGTCAGCCGCCAGATCAATCACCCGAACACCGGCAGACAGTAATTCCGGCACAGACTCCATGGCAATACCATTGGGTGTGGCAAAAAACACCAGGTCACATGAGGTCAGCTGTTGGTTATCCGGAAGCGAAAAGTTCAGATCAAGCTTTCCCCGTAACCCGGAAAAAAGTTCACTGACCGGCTTTCCCGCTTCAGAACGGGAGGTGATCATACGCAACTCAACATTTGGATGAACCGATAGCAACCGCAACAGCTCCGCTCCGGTATAGCCCGTTCCACCGACAATCCCCACTTTAATCATCTGCTGCTTCCGTTACGTCTGGATTATTGTTTGAACCGGCGATCTTACCAGAACTCTCCGGGATATCGTCGCTCCAATGAAGGAGACTACTGAGTGATTTTTAATGGCGTAATCAGGTCATTCAACCCATTGACCTGAATCTCCAGAGTCAATGCCAGCAGCTTACCCAGCTCACCCTCCGGAAACCCTTTGCCAGCAAACCAGAGAAGATAGGGCTCTGGCAGGTCGATCAGTCTTCTGCCCTGATACTTCCCGAAAGGCATGGTCTGGTTGGCGATTTTGAGCAGGTCTTCTTTATCGAACATCGGGTTTTCTCAGGCTAATTACAATAATAGGCGGATCAGCCATGGCACAAGCAGCGGCATGTAGACAGCACACAGGCACATTCCCAGGCTGGAATAGACTCCCATGGTCAGATCCAGCTCAAAAGCCCGGGCCGTGCCGCCTGCATGAGCGTTTACGCCCATGGCAAAGCCAATGGCCCTTGGATCAGTCACGCCAAACTTGCGACACAGTGCTGGCCCCACCAGCGATCCATAAACGCCGGAAATAATGACTACCGCCGCTACCAGGGAAATAATAGCGCCATACTGTTCGCCCATCACCAGGGCAACCGCTGTGGTTACGGCTTTGGTAGAAATGGATAACACCACGTCTCTTGAGCCGCCGGTTGCCAGAGCCATCCCCATACCCATAAACGCCGCCAGCAATCCACCGATCAGTAATGTACACAGAAGAGGTCCCGCTAACTGACGAAGAGTGTGCAGCTGTCGTGACAGAGGAACCGCCAGTGCTACCGTAAATGGTGCCAGCAACATCTTCAGCAACTCGCTGTGCCTGGTATACACATCGGGCTCAAGTGGAGAACAGTGAATCACCAGAAAAACCAGCAGACTGGTGGTAAACAGCGGGTGAAACCACCCTTTGCGCCCCATACGATTAAACAACTTTTCCGCCAGCAGGTAAGCGCCCAGATTGATCAACAAAATGGCAACCGGGTTGTTCATTTGCCGCTGTAATAGTCCGTAAGAGAAACTGATCACCTCATCCATGATGATTCTCTCCGCAGGTGCTGGCAAAGCGTTTCAGCAGCCATTGCAGAAGAACAGCCGTTAACACCAGAGAAACAGGAGTCGCCACCAACATGGCCAGAGCGATAGGCAGCCATTGCTGCAAGAGCAGGTCACTCAGGAAGAAAATACCAACACAGCCCGGGATAAACAGCACGGCCAGGTAACGGATACAGAACTGGCTCACCGTATCCAGCGACTCACTGACACCGCCAGACAACTGAAGATAAATAACCAGAAGTATCAACCCCATCACAGAGCCCGGAACTGCAAGACTGAATGCGTCACTTAATACATCACCCAGCACGGTAAAAAACAGCAAAATGACAATGCCTGACAGCGTTCCTGATGACATCGTTCGATCTCTCCTGAAGCAGCTATATGCTGCGCACTAGTACATGGTTTCAATGTAATTGATGGGTTCCTTCTATCAATGACTTCCAGGCTCCGTTCGTCCTGAGCGCCCTTCGGCTCGGCTCAGGGTGCACGAAAGAAGGGTGTAAACACCATACCCTGAATAAAGACTGTGCCAATCACCCTTCGACTCCGCTCAGGGTGAACGGAGATTGTACACATCAAATCATCGAAATAATGTGCAAAAATCGTTCAATCATACCTGAAAAGTAAAACACTGTTTTAACAGGTAGAGAGACGCAATGACAATCCGGTAAACTGCAAACTACATACGTCAACCGACGTTATTTAATTCCGGCATAAGCGATTACTGAAGCCCATAACCCTGAAAAAGTCATATTTTCACCCCATGCCAGGAAACAAAATCATCTGATAACCGCTCAGCAACGGAACAACTTTACCCAGGCGGCGTCTATGTTTAACAACCCCTCGATACAGAATTTAAGGCTGCGTCTGGCGCAATCAGAAGCGCTGCCACAACTGACCCTGATGGCACTGATGACCGGGCTGCTGGCCGGAGGCTTTCTTATCGCCTTTGAGGATTTGCTGTTTTACTTTGGCGTTGTTTCTCAGCGTGCCCTGATATCTGAACAGGTATTTGCAACACTCGCATCGGTGGAAAGTGGTTATGAAGCTCTCCCTCCCCTGGTTCGCTTCCTGTCACCTATCGGGGGAGCCATTGCCCTGATCCTGTTAATCAAGCGCTGCCCCCCCGGGCAAAGAAGCTTTGGCATTGCCCATGTGATCGAGCGCTTGACCCTGAACAGGGGCTGGTTACCCATTACCGGCACCATCACCCAGTTTTTGACGGCACTGATCGCGCTGGTCAGTGGCTTCTCGGTGGGGCGTGAAGGGCCTGCGGTACATATGGGCGCAGGGGCAGGCAGCTTTCTGGGCCAGATGCTGAAACTGCCAGCCAACACTCTGGGAGTACTGGCGGGTTGTGGTACTGCCGCAGCCATTGCCGCACTTTTCAATACGCCCATGGCCGGGGTGATCTTTGCCATGGAGGTAGTTATGAAAGAGTATTCACTGGAAAGCTTTATTCCGGTCATGGTATCCGCTGTGGTGGCTTCCGTTCTGACCCAAACGGTTTACGGCCCTAACCCGGCTTTTCAGATCCCGATCATTCCTTCTGCCGTACCCGAAGACCTGATGCTGACGGCGATCACTGCGGTCATTATTGGCCTTCTTGCCGCAGCGTTTATTCAAATTAATATCTTTGCCATGCAAAAGCGCCAGAATAAGGTCGTATTGCCACTGTTAATCGCAGGGCTTCTAATGGGCATAGTCGCCGTTCTGGTCCCTGCAACCATGGGCATTGGCTATGACACCATTGAAGCCCTGCTGAACGGCGACGAGGTAAAGCTGCAGTTTCTCTTTATCCTGCTGGCGGCCAAGCTGGTGATTACACCACTGGTCATCGGTCTGGGCGTTCCCGGCGGAATGATCGGACCATCGTTGATGATCGGAGCCGCAGTCGGTGCCTGCTGTGCTATACTGGCTGACCAGTTACCGGGGGTTTCTACCAATATCACCTTTCATGTCATCACCGGGATGATCGCCATGATGGCGGCGATCTTTCAGGCTCCGTTGACGGCCCTGATTACCGTGCTGGAGCTGACTCACAGTTCCCAGATTATTCTGCCAGCCATGTTGGCTATCGTGATCGCCTGTCTGACCTCCAGCCAGATCTGTGGCCAACAGAGTATTTTTGCCATGCAGTTCCTGGCACGTGGACAGAGTATTCAGCTTTCCCCAATGGCTCAGTTGTTGAATCGAACAGGGGTTGCGGGTTTGATGGATAGACAGCTGGTGACATTATCGTCAGAGTCTGTACCAAATGAACTCAGGAGGATAAACAGCACAAACAGTCATTGGGTCGTCCTGGGCGATCGACAACCCGGGCAAATTATCAGAACTAAAGACTTGCTTGAATGTCAAAAGCAAGGGGAGGATGTAACCAGTCAGATAAGAGACAACGTTGTTATACAGACACTGCCCATTGATATGCAGTCTACCTTATATGAAGCTCGTAAAATCATGCTTGATAAAGGTCTCGATGTATTGCTGGTCATGGAAAAGAACGGGCGGAAAAAAGTAGAAATATACAACGCTGTTGGTGTTATTACTCTGCAATCAATTGAGCGTTTTCTCAGTAACGCACAGTAGTTGTACATTAATGACGAATAATGATGCTTGAGACATTCAGCCAGCAAGAATATTTGATAGATTCACGTCTATCGGGGGCAAATGGGTCCCTGTAGCCACTTTATAAACGATTAGAAAGCGAGAAGATCAATAAAAGGGTGTAACCGATGGAAGTCAACCAGTTGGGAGCAACCTCAAACGTTGGCGCTCTGCCAGAAACGCCAAGTCAAGATGACAATACCACTGAGCCTTCTGCCAGACCCGGCTTCATGGGGCGTGCAGTCAAGGGCATCCGCCACTCTTTCAGGCGAACCGGGAAAACGCTCGATATTTCAGCAGGGACATCAATGCTTGTCTCAGCCAGAAAAAAAAATCGAACCAACCTTTATTCAGCACTCTCTATTGATGTCCAGGGCATTTCGGCTGAAGCACTGATCAGGGCTAAAGTTAAAGCGTTAGCTACTGGCCAGATAACCGTTACTGATTTCATGTCATGGTATGAGCCTGAGCAAAGAGCCGCCGTTTCCCCAGCAGCTCTTTACACTAATTTCGACAAAATAAAAAAACAGCTGGCGAAATTAATGCAGTTACCTGAAGCAACCAGCCTCTCACAAGACAAGCTTGTGCTTTTAAACGGACAAGCAGAAGAAAAAAATGCTCAAGATTTTGAAGAACTGCTCAACATACCTAAGAAAATGCCAGACATCGACGAAAAACAAAAGGTCATTTTAGAAACAATCCATCAAATCTTTCATGAAATAAAAACCATCCATGACTGTTTACCAGAAGAAGAAGATTCGCCAATTCAACTTAATTCAGGCTGGTGGCCATCATTTGATGAGCAATGTGAAGAAGACAGCCCGGAAGTACCCAATTCCCCATGCTTTAGACTGTTGAGCAGCCCAGAGCTTACTCTTCAGTTACATGAGCATCCAAATACCTATAAAACAATCACCTCCGAATTGACACAGTTAATGAAAGAGTGCGAAACCAGAATTTTAACGGGGGGCAGAGTTCGCCCAAAAGGGTTTTCCAGGGAAGAGTGCAGACGCTTTTTTTTCGCCTGTTGCGTCTGGGAATCTGACGACATTCAATTGATCAACCCGTTACAAAAAGTTAAACCTCAGAAACAGGCGATAACACAGCTGGCAACGCTGATATGCGACCACTTTATGGAAGAAAGCCTGAACAACAGGACTTCTCACTCCTGGCTTACCACCCGTCAAGATAAATACAGAGAAGAAGCCAAACTGGCCAGAGGCCGCTGTGTCCTGGAAGAACAAAAAACCGAACGCGCATTACTGCAAAACATCATCGGCAGACCTCAGGGGCTCCGGGAAGATCTCAGGCTTCTCTGCGACAAAATCTCCGAGTTGATGATCAGCAGACCAGCGTTAATGAGCAGCAGGAAAGATATCAGAAAAAAACTGGTCAAACTCAAAACAGAATCAGAAATATTCCTGGCCGATAGAATTCGGAATAAAGACTTACTGGCAACAAATGACTTCGTCATCTCATGTTATCACGGTTTACGGGCAGCTCTCCGAGATATCCCAAACCCTCCATGGTGGTCGAAAAACTGGCCATACCTGTACGCTGATTATATGAAAGCAAGCAGTGAGGAAAAAACAGTAACGGCTATAGATCCACAGCCCCCAAAGCGTTGAATCAAGAAATTTAAAGCATGCAACTTGATTTACTTTTCTAACCTGTAAGAATGCTTACAAATTCAATAACAATCGGGTTTAACCATGCTTTGGGTAACAGCTTTCCACATTATCGCCATGACCTGCTGGTTTGCAGCTCTCTTTTACCTGCCGAGGCTGTTTGTCTATCACACCATGAGTGAAGACCAGATCAGCAGAGATCGCTTTGTCATCATGGAAAGAAAGCTGATGCGCGGCATCGCCACCCCCTCCATGATTGCCACCCTGACGCTTGGCCTGTGGCTGTTACACTATATCCCCAGCTACATCAGTGCCCCCTGGATGCATGCAAAACTGACCCTGGTAGTTCTGACCGTGGGCTATCACCATATGTGCGCCCGCTATATGAAGCAACTGGCCAACGGCACCAGTACCCACAGCCACACATTTTTCAGAGTTTTCAATGAAATTCCTGTGGTCTTCCTTGTGGGTATTGTCATTCTGGTGGTTGTTAAGCCCTTTTAGAAGGCTGACCATCTGGAGCATAAAATCCAAGGGAACCCACTGCTCCTTTACGATATTTATACTCCCTGGGGTTAACCACAAAAAAGCCTCAGTCTCCACCATGCCCGCCGATAACCTGTCTCAGGACATATTTCAGGACAGGTCGCCATGGATGACTCATTCTATAAACTGGTTTTCGAAGGAGAAATACTGCCGGGTTTTAAGGAAAGAAAGGTGCGAAAAAACCTGAAAGAGCTCCTGAATGTCGACAAGGCAGAACTGAAGCATCTTTTCTCAGGAAAGCCGGTTATTATTCGAAAAAATCTGACCGCCAGTGAAATCCGTCCTTATGAAAGAGCCATGATCAAGGCTGGAGCCCATTGCCGGATTCTCTCTATGACCAGTAATGAAGAACTCCCCCAAACGCCACCAGAAACCATCCCGGAGCAGGAGCAGAAACAACCGGCCGAATCATCCGGGCAGTTTCAACTGCTCCCCAGAATGGGAAGAGTACGATTTATCGCCTCCCTCTGGGTAATTGCGCTGCTGGTCGTCTGCGCCTGCTGGGTTCCGGGGCTTTTAACCCCTCACCTGACACCTTTCTACCCACCTCTGGAGTCACTGCACCTGACACTGGGCCTGATGACTATTGCCTGCCTCCTTATGCTGACCATGGCTGCCAGAAGGCTTCATGATTTTGACCGCAGTGGCTGGAAGAGCCTGCTGCTAGTGATCCCGGGCATCAACCTTCTG
Source organism: Endozoicomonas sp. ALB115 (assembly GCF_049310245.1). NCBI lineage: Bacteria > Pseudomonadati > Pseudomonadota > Gammaproteobacteria > Oceanospirillales > Endozoicomonadaceae > Endozoicomonas > Endozoicomonas sp. ALB115. The sequence goes on from NZ_JBLYZG010000021.1 coordinate 28,565, forward strand.
TTTCTGTTATGGCTGACCTTTTCCTCAGGTACTGCCAGTACCAACCGGTTTGGGCCAACTCCCTATTCCGCCGGGAGAATTGCCCAGGTTTTTGGCCTGTGGATTCCATTACTGGCCCTGATTGCCGCAGGATCCTATGGCTGGCTTTACCAGAATGAGCTGCTGCAGCTGGCTGCCAATGTTCCGGAAATGATTGATCAGCTGGTTCTTCCGGCACTGGAACAAAACCTCTGATATGCTCTGACACATTGGAGAACAATTAACCACAGCCTTGTTACGATATACGCATCAATACGCAGTCCACCGACACAGGTCAATGGTTATAATATTTTCATACCGCTTTTCTACTTTATACAAGTCATGATCATCCGGGAGGTTGCCTTGGAATAGACCGTCCTGCTGCTGTGACAGCACATGGGTTCAGACATTCGTTTTTCCGGTAAATAGCACCACTATTCACCGCACAAAAACGATGTTTCCTCCACAATGTTCTGCCATCTCCGTTACGGACATTATTTCCAGACAGTCTCCTTGTGATTGGTTCCGGCCGCGGCGTTTGACGATATTCGTGACAATTCGCTTACATTAAAAGCATTAAACGGGCATTTTCGAAAACTGTGCGGTCATTTTCACTGGTAATAGATTCTATGAGCAAAGACAGCGTTCTGGTTATCAACTGTGGCAGTTCTTCCCTGAAGTTTGCAGTCATCAACCCGAAAACCAAAGAGGAAAGCATCAGTGGCATTGCTGAATGCCTCGTGGGCAACGAAGCCTCCATCACCTGGAAACTGAACGGTGAGAAGCAAACCCTGAATCTTGGCGCTGCTGGCCACGAAGGTGCTATCGAAGCACTGGTGGGCATTCTCCGTGAGAACAACCTGATGGAACACATCGAAGCCATCGGTCACCGCATTGTTCACGGTGGTGAGAAGTTCACCCAATCCACCCTGATCACTGATGAAGTAATCCAGGGCATCGAAGACTGCAGCCACCTGGCACCTCTGCACAACTCTGCTCACCTGCTGGGTATCCGTGCCTGCATAAAATACTTCCCGGAGCTGCCACAGTCCGTGGTATTTGACACAGCATTCCACCAGACCATGCCGGCAGAAAGCTACCTGTACGCGGTTCCTTACAACCTGTACGAAGAGCACGGCCTGCGTCGTTATGGCATGCACGGCACCAGCTACCGTTATGTCAGCAAAACCGCTGCCGACATGCTGGGTCTTGACCTGGACAACAGTGCTATCCTGGTTGCGCACCTGGGTAACGGTGCCAGTGCCTGTGCGATCAAAAACGGCGAATCCGTTGATACCACCATGGGCCTGACGCCGCTGGAAGGGCTGGTAATGGGTACTCGTTCCGGTGATATTGACCCGAACGTCTTCAGCTTCCTGAACAAGCAATGCGGCTACTCCCTGGACGAGATCATCGACCTCCTGAACAAAAAATCCGGCATGCTCGGTCTGTCTGGATTGGACAACGATTGCCGTGTTCTTGAAAATGCCGCAGCAGAAGGTCATGAGCGTGCCCAGCTCACCCTGGACATCTTTTGCCACGTTCTGGCCAAAAAACTCGCTGGTTTTGCCGCTGAACTGGGCCGCATTGATGCACTGGTCTTCACCGGCGGTATCGGTGAGAACTCCAGCACGATCCGTAAGAATGTCATGGAGCGTCTGTCCATCTTCGGCTTTGACGTTGATGAACAAGCCAACGAAGAGACCTTCCGTGGCAAGAGCGGTGTTATCACCAAGCCCGGCTCAACCGTAGCCATGGTTGTCGCGACCAACGAAGAACTGATGATTGCCCGTGATACCGAAGCGCTGATTGCTGGCTAAACTGGTTATCTAAATGATGTAAGCAACAGGAGGTTTCACCTCCTGTTTTTATATCAGTATTTCATGAGAAGGATTCGTCCGGATATGCGTACATTTTTCCTGGCACCAACACGTTATGGTGTTGGCCTGACCTCCGTTACCCTGGGCCTGGTTCGAGCACTCGATAATCTCGGTCTCAGGGTCAAGTTCTTCAAGCCCATTGCCCAGTTGCATGTAGGCGACACTGGACCAGAGCGTTCCACCAAACTGGTCCAGCGTATCATGGACCATGAGCCGCCTACCCCCATTACCTCCCACCGTGCTGAAGACCTGCTGGGTGATAACAAGGGCGATGTCCTGATGGAAGAGATCGTAGCCCTGTTTGAACAGGCTTCTCAGGACTGTGACGTGATGGTGGTAGAAGGTCTGGTTCCGACCCGGGAAATGCCCTACGCCAATCGCCTGAACAGCAGCATTGCCAAAACCATTAATGCCGACATCATCCTGGTGTCTGAGCCCGGTAATGATTCTCTGGCAGACCTGGCCGACAAACTGGAAATCGCTGCCGACAGCTTTGGTGGCATCAAGAACCCGAATGTCGTCGGCTATGCCCTGAATAAACTGACGCCGGACGTGGTTGCCAGCCTGAATAAAGACGGCCATTTCCAGAGCCTGCCAGAATTTGCCCGCAAGCCATTCCAGCCGCTGGGCTATATTCCGTTTGACAATAACCTGGCCTCCCCAAGAACCATGGATATTGCCGAGCACCTGAAAGCAGACATCATCAATGCCGGTGAGATGGATACCCGTCGGGTGACTTCTTACACCCTGAGCGCCAGAACGCCCACCAATATGATTCATCACCTGAAGCCAGGTAATCTGGTGATTACTCCGGGCGACCGTGATGACATCATTCTGGCCACCTGCATGGCGGCCCTGAACGGTGTTCCCCTGGCGGGTCTTCTGCTGACCAGCGGTATCACTCCCTCCAAACCCGTGATGGAACTGTGCAGCAAGGCCATCGGTACAGGTCTTCCTGTCATGCTCACCGGGGAAGACTCTTACACCACGGCAACCCTGTTGGATCGTCGCCATAACGAATTGCCGGTTGACGACGCTGCTCGTGTTGAACTGGTTATGGATACCATCGCTGCCAACCTGAACACCGAGTGGCTGAAGCAACAATGCTCTGCCCTGGCAGAGCGCAGACTCTCCCCCCCGGCCTTCCGTTACCAACTGGTTCAGAGAGCCCTGGGTGCCAATAAGCGTATTGTTCTGCCAGAAGGCGATGAGCCACGCACCATTCAGGCTGCCGTTATCTGTCAGGAGCGTGGTATCGCCCAGTGTATCCTTCTCGGGCAGCGCAGCGTTATTGAACAGGTCGCTAAAGACAACGGCATCACACTGCCGGATGGCCTGATCATCATGGAACCTGAGAGCATCCGCACCCGTTATGTTGACCCGATGGTTGAGCTGCGCAAGAACAAAGGCCTTACCGCCCCGATGGCGGAAGCTCAGCTGGAAGATACTGTAGTACTCGGCACCATGATGCTGGCTCTGAACGAGGTAGATGGTCTGGTTTCTGGTGCAGTACACACCACCGCCAACACCATCCGTCCGGCGTTCCAGCTGGTCAAGACGAAAAAAGATGCTGGCGGACTGGTTTCCTCCGTCTTCTTCATGCTACTGCCTGACCAGGTTCTGGTATACGGCGACTGTGCCGTTAATCCAAACCCGGATGCAGAACAGCTGGCCAATATCGCCATTCAGAGCGCTGACTCCGCCACGGCGTTCGGTATTGAGCCACGTATTGCGATGATCAGTTACAGCACCGGAACCTCTGGTATCGGTGCTGATGTAGAGAAAGTGCGCGAGGCCACTGAAATCGTTAAAGCCAAACGTCCGGACCTGATTATCGATGGCCCTCTGCAGTACGATGCTGCCTCCGTTGAGTCGGTAGCCCAGAGCAAGGCTCCCGGCAGTAACGTCGCGGGTCGTGCGACCGTGTTTATCTTCCCGGATCTCAACACAGGTAACACTACCTACAAAGCGGTACAACGCAGTGCAGACGTTATCAGTGTCGGTCCAATGCTTCAGGGTCTTAACAAGCCAGTTAATGACCTTTCCCGTGGTGCCTTGGTTGACGATATCGTTTACACCATTGCCCTGACTGCGATTCAGGCTGAAAACGACTAAGTTCGTTTAATTCTTCCCATACAAAGCCGGACAGAAATGTCCGTTTTTTTTTATGGCTGTCAGTAAACGGTCATATTCCCCTTTTATGCTTACATCATAACTGGCCTGATTCATGCCGCTCTTTTTATAAAAAGTCAGATAGGGTAGTTTGAAAAGAGGTGCTTTTGTTACGTGTTTGTTCGTCAAAAAACGACAGTGCACCTTGTTTTACGTATTCATTGTCAATAAACCAACACGGAGGCCGATAACTCTATCCTATGCCCAAAGAGAAAAATGCAACGAACGGCACAAGAAGTGCCAGGAGAAAGAGTATGTCCAGTAAAAACTATACCTTAAGCGCAAAAACTCTTGTATCTACGTCCATCATCACCTGCCCGGACTGTCTGCACCATGCGGTTGAAACCATGCCTCAGGATGCCTGTGTTTACCTTTACGAATGCAGAAATTGCCAGAAACTGATTACCCCACAGGAAGGCGATTGCTGTGTTTTCTGTTCACACGGAAATCAACCCTGCCCTACATCACAACGGGATAGAAAAGCCTACGCTGAAATGACACCCCTCAGTGAAGAAGTGGCTGAAAGCGTCTCTGCCTCTGGTTTATGACCCCAATAGCCCGTACTATACCCAATTGACGATCCTGTCTTTTACCAGCCCGAGGTTTTGGAGTGTCTGCTTACTGTACGGGCAGCACCTCTTTACTTCCGGGAGCCTTAGGAGCCTGTACATTGCCAAAGGCGAGAGGGTAAAAAAACCGTAATCTGTCATCAATCAAAACGCCGTGCTGCCGCTATTAACAGAAGTAATTCTGAAAAAGTACCCGGTAGCAATGAAAGTCAGAAAAACCCTGATTTTTCCCCTTGAACATCAACACTCTGACAATTTAACCAGACACTCGCTGCTCTATCGTGCAGCCAACTGGCTGGAAACCACTATGCGGGCTTTACAAGAACAGCGTGAAGAGAAGCAACTTACTGAGCAGCCTGAGCAACAGAAACCGGCTTTCCCACCCTCAAGGCAGTACCCGTTCCGGCGCTGCCTGATAAGAACCCGGTTTTTTATGCCCACAAGAGGACGACTGCCAGTATGCACCCACCTGCCGCGCTCCGGACCTCACCATTGGTAACCAATCCCCATTTTGATTCGGCTGTCGACATTTCTGGTCTTATCCACCGGGTCACTGTCGTAATCAACAATATGCGTCAGATTCCAGGTAATGCGATCGGTCAGTCCAATGTTTAACCCCTGATTGACATTAACCAGTGTCGTAGACTGTTTTAGCCGGAAGAACGTTCGGCTGTTGGCAAAATATTCCCAGTTATTCATGAGTCGTGTTCGGTAGTTAAAGATCCAGGTCAGGGCATAATCCCGCTGCGATTCATTGGTAATATAGTCTTCCCAGAGCTGACTGATACCCCCACTGGTTTTCAACGCCCTTTCAGCGGTTTCCCAAAAACGATAGCCCAAGGCACCACCCACTGATGTACGGGTTCTCAGATCGTCTTCCGAATCATATTCCTGTTCTGCGGCTCCCTGCACAAACCAGTGCTCATCCAGGTAACGGCTGTATGAATAGCCAACCTGCCACTCAGAGCTTTTAATACCGTCATCATCTTCCACTTCAATATCCCAGTAAAAAGCATTTTTATTCCACTGATCATCAATATTGAGCTTGCCTTCAACACCAACCAACAACTCATCATCGTTGCCGGATTTGCTGTCCAGCGTGGCCACCAGCTTACCTCCCAGCGCCCAGGTATCGGCAATCACCGGCTTTTCAATATGGATAGCGGCAACCGGCCATACTGCTGAGAAAGAGCGCTTTCGACCACTCTCATCAATAACCGTAACGCCTGTCTGCTGGCCTTCAAACCGCCGCAATCTGGCCTTCTCTTCACCAATCAGGCTGACCCAGAATGTTTTATCCGAGTCCAGGGCCGTGACATAGCGCCAATCCAGTTCAATAGTACCTGCATACTTTGTTTGTAAACTCAGCTTGCCAGAATCCAGCTTGACAATGTCGCCAGACAACACATCGCCATTGTTCATCCAGACGGTATCAGCCCATGTCATACTGATAGAAAACAGACAGAATATTCCCAGCAGCCTTGATAAACAGCGAAGGCTCCTTTGGAGCAACATAAAAGGAATTCTCCTGAACAGGTTATCCACCTGTAAAACTCATAAATACGACAGGCTCCACAATTTCCTTTCCCATTCCAAACTTTTCAAATATCCTGACATCTATTATTTGTGGTCGAACTTATGATGAAGAGTATCATGGCGATCATCATAGAAAGTATCGTGGAGAACCAACATTGACCGCCCCCTTTACCCCTTCGGAAATATGGTATCTGATCAGCAGGATTCCGAAAGGCTGTGTGGTAACCTATGGCCAACTGGCAGATATGGCAGGAGCCCCCGGTTATGCGCGCGTTGTGGGCAATATCCTGAAACAGCTGCCCGCCGGGACCGACCTTCCCTGGCACCGGGTTATTAACGGCAAAGGTCAGATTTCATTCCCTGATGGGTCGAGTCGATACAGCCTGCAAAAACAACGTTTGGAGCAGGAGGGAGTGACAATTTCATCCGGAAAAATCAACCTGAAAGCGCATCAATGGCATGGAGAGTAAATACATGGATGGAGCGTCGGAAGATATTGCCCTGGCCGTCGAAATTATTCGCCAGCTGGAAAACCTGAATTATCCGGAAGAAAATATTCTCAAGGCGATGGTTCACATCTGTCAGGATACACTGAACAAACTACCCAACGACGGAACCCGGGAATTTTGGCGGCAGAGACTGATTGCCGAACTCCTGGACTCATCAAACGACACACCGGCTGAAACCCATTAACAGGATGTTGCAAAAGGCTGAATAGCCTTTTGCAACACACTCTCTGTCTCAGGAACAGCTACCCTCTTCAGAATACGTTTTAGTTACCGCCTCATGACGTTCCAGCAATCGCCCTACATACGACACTAACCATAAAACCGGCAGCCCCAGCAGCGCTGAGCCAATAAAGAAGACCGGATAATCCAGGGAATCCACAAAGGTGCCTGAATAACCGGCCAACAGCTTGGGCAGCAACGTCATCAGCGAACTGAAAATAGCGTACTGCATGGCCGTAAAGGCCCGGTTGGTCAGGCTGGATAAAAAGGCAATAAACGCGGCGGACGACATGCCACCACTGAGATTATCTGCCGCAATCACCAGGCTTAAATAGAGGCTGGATGGATCAAGATTGGCCAGAAACGCAAACAGCACATTCGACAATGCCGCCAGCAATGCACCTACCCAGAGAATTCGCAACACACCGAAGCGAATGGCTAACACTCCGCCCAAAAAGCCACCGGCAATGGTCATGACCAAGCCAAAGGTTTTGGTAATGGTAGCGATTTGCTCTTTGGTGTAGCCCATATCGTTGTAGAACACATTAGATATGGTACCCATAACAATATCAGCAATACGGTAGGTACCTACCAATAGCAATATATAGATAGCTACTTTGCCATAACGCTCAAAGAAGTCAGCAAAAGGTGCGATGTAAGTTTCCTTTACCATTGCTCTGGGTGCCAGATGAACTTTCACCAGCAACCAGGCTGTAACCCCAGCAGCTGCCACACTGCCTGCAAATCGACCGGCACCGGCCAGAAATCCGGCGATGGGCGTAGACAGCCCGGTCTCCACCAAAAAGGTTTTCAGAGCACCAAAGGCATCAGCCAGCGGAGTAAAAGAGATAACAAATACGGTCGCCGCCAGGGCAAAGAGCAACAGAAAGCGAAGATAATCAACAGTGCTGTGTACCGACTCGGAAGTACGATCAACATCCGGCTCAGCAACCATCAGAGTGGTAACCACCCCAATCAGCATAAACACGGCCATACAGCGATAGGCCCAGGCCCAGGCCAGATAGTCGTAATTGCCTTCGTCCGTCATGGTAAACCAGCTGGCCAGTGCCAGGGTGCCAGCACCGGCCACCAGCATACCCACTCGATACCCGGCAATGTAAGCAGAGGACATCATGGCCTGCAGGTCATCATCCGCCGCTTCTATTCGATAGGCATCAATAACGATATCCTGTGTGGCCGAGGAAAAGCCAAGCATTACCGCACCACAGGCTATCCAGAACAGACCTTCAGCAGGGTTATGGGCCGCCATAAACAACAGCGCGGCAATAACCGAGGCCTGGGATAACAATAACCATGACCGACGACGCCCAAGCAAATCATGCAGAACCGGCAGTGGAATGCGGTCAACCAGCGGTGCCCAGACAAACTTGAAGGAATAACCTAACGCTGCCCAGCTGAAAAAAGTGACAGCACTGCGTTCTACCCCAGCCTCACGAAGCCAGAGGGAAAGGCTACTGAAAATCAACAGAATGGGCAGGCCTGCTGAAAAACCAAGAAAAAGAAGTGCAATCACCCGACGATTAAAAAAGCTTTTCCAAGCGTCACCCCAATTCTTCGAAGAATCTGCTGCCAGCCCCATGCAATATGCTCCATCGCAAATATGAAATTCTACAGCGCCATGCTTCTTGTAATAGACGTTCTATTTTAAAAAAGAAGATATCAGCTTAGCCGAGAAATAAAAAACCGTTTCCATCATCCAATGAAAACGGTTTTCTGTGTCACAAACAGTCAATCAATCTCTGAAATTATTGTACTGCAACGGCATGTCCAGATCGGCTTCCCGCAAAAAGGCAATCACAGTCTGCAAATCGTCCCTTTTCTTGCCGGTCACCCGAACCTGATCGCCCTGGATGGCGGCCTGAACCTTCAGCTTGGCATCCTTGATCATTTTCACGATCTTTTTGGCAATATCCTTTTCCAGCCCCTGCCGAACCACCACTTCCTGCTTGACCTGTTTGCCAGAACCGTAGTGGTCTTTTACTTCAAGGCATTTAACATCAATACCCCGTTTGACCATCTTGGTTTTCAACATTTCTACCATTTGAACCAGCTGAAAGTCGGCATCGGTGGTCATAACGATCTGTTTTTCGCCACTTTTCTCAAAGCTGGCAGCAACGCCCCGAAAGTCAAAGCGGGTAGTCAGTTCACGGTTTGCCTGGTCAACAGCGTTGGCCAGCTCATGCATATCCACTTCAGAGACAATGTCAAATGAAGGCATAGCGAATGATCTCCTTGAGAAATCGAAAGAAACAATTAACAACTATTGTATCCATGATTGTATTGGAAAGACCATGGAGAAAATCAATACACCAGTGACAAGGTTCAGGTGAATATGCAGGATCAGATCCTTTTGACGGAAACTACTGATCTTTGCCCTTAAGCCTGAAGCCAATTTTTACCGTCACCTGCCAATGGGCAATTTTGCCATCCTCGATATGGCCTCGTTGCTCCACCACTTCAAACCAGCCCATATGCTCCAGGGTCATGCCAGCGGCGGCGATGGCATTTTGAATAGCATCATCACTACTGACCGTTGAGCTGCCTACCAGTTCAGTCATTTTATAGGTATGACTCATTGTCTATCTCCCACTCTTGTTTAGAAAAGCTGTAAAACACCAGCTGTTTGAGTATAGGCAGCAAATGGTAGACTCGGCGTATCTTCATTCGCTGATGGACTTTAGAGATTAATGGACAATGATCCCTGGTATATTCTGGGCGCAGGTAGCATCGGTTGCCTTTGGGCTGCCAGCCTTTTCCATAAGGGGGAAAGCCCCCGACTGATCCTGAGAGAAAGCAGTTATCAGCAATTTAACAAGAAACGCATTTCACTTAAGTTATCAACGCCAGACCAGACCTCTCGATTTGCTGTCGATATCGTCTCGCCAGAAACCATCGACAGCACCATCAACCGTCTGATTGTCTGCACCAAGGCGCAGGACTCACTGTCTGCACTGAACAGCGTAAAGCCACATCTGGCGGATAACTGCCAAATACTGTTGCTGCAAAATGGCATGGGGAGCCAGCAGACCATCAGGGACGCTTTACCAACACAATCGATTTGGGCAGGCTCCAGTACCGATGGAGCTTATCTGTCAGCCCCTTTTGAGGTACATCACGCTGGCCAGGGTCAGACCTGGATTGGCCTTCTCCGCAATCAGCAACGATCCGAACAGGGCTTTCATGAGCTTTGCGACAATTTCAGATTAAAGGTCAACCACTGCGATTTCATTGAGCAGAAGTTATGGGAAAAGCTGGCCATTAACAGTTGTATCAACGGCCTCACGGCATTGTTCGACTGCCGTAATGGCGAGCTGCTGGATAATGGTGAAAAGCAGGTCTGGCTGGACCAATTAATTACCGAGACCAGTGCCGTTCTGGCTGCGCTGGGGATCCCAGCCACCGCACTCAAAGACAGCGTGTACGGTGTCTGCCAGATCACTGCCAGCAATCTATCATCAACCTGCCAGGACGCACGTAAGGGAAGAGCCACGGAACTGGCCTATATCAACGGTTTTCTGATCCAACAGGCCAACTCCCTGGGAGTCACCGTCAACAGCCATCACCAACTGATGGACCAGTTAAATGCTACAGGCGTCAAAACAGACCAGCCTGCAACGGCTTCTCCTTTGTGTATATAATCCTCGCCAAAGAACACCAGTAACCTCCGGAATGACCATGAAAGTATCCTATACACTGCCTGAAAACCTGAGCCCGGTTGTGCGAGACCAGCTTCACGGTGCCGTAGAAACCAATGTTCGCCAGGCATTAGCTGAAGATATAGGTTCCGGAGACATTACCGCTGCCCTGATTCCAAAAACCCAACAATCTGTCGCCAGAATTATCTGTCGAGACCCTGCCATCATCTGTGGACGCCCCTGGTTTGACGAGGTCTTCCGTCAGATTGATTCCAATGTCCAGCTGGAATGGCATATTGAAGAAGGTGAACGGGTTGAGCCGAACCAGGTGCTGGTAGTTCTGAAAGGTCCTGCCCAAAGCCTTCTGACTGGCGAAAGGGCCGCGATGAATTTTCTGCAGACCCTCTCCGGCACCGCAACCCGCTGCCAGCGCTATGCTAGTCTGGTCAGTAGTACCAGCGTCAAATTGCTGGATACCCGCAAGACCCTGCCGGGCCTGCGGATTGCCCAGAAATACGCCGTCGCTGCCGGAGGCTGCCACAACCACCGAATCGGACTCTTTGATGCCTTTTTAATTAAGGAAAATCATATTGCCCCCTGTGGCGGCATTGCTCAGGCGGTCGGCAAAGCTCACGAAATAGCCCCCGGCAAACCGGTAGAGATCGAAGTGGAAAGCATGGAAGAATTCAATATTGCCCGAGAGGCTGGAGCCGATATCATCATGCTCGATAACTTCCCGTTGGCCCTGTTAGCCGAAACCGTCCGGTTGAACCGGGAACTCCCCGGAAAAGCCCCAAAACTGGAAGCATCCGGTGGTATTAATGATCAGACGCTGTTGCCCATTGCCGAAACCGGAGTCGACTTTATCTCTATTGGCACACTAACCAAAGACTGCCAGTCTGTGGATCTGTCCATGCGGATCGTCGAGCAGCTTTAAAACACACGGAGGCAGCCTTGAGCAACAACACTATGAACAAAAAAATTCTGGTAACCGGGGGCGCTGGCTATATTGGCAGCCACACTTGCGTCGAACTCCTCAACGATGGTTATGACATCATTGTGCTGGATAACCTCAGTAACAGCAGTGAGGAATCTCTGAAGCGGGTTCAGGAGATCACTGGTAAGACACTGAAGTTTGTCAAAGGGGATATTCGCGACCATGAGCTGTTGCACTCACTGTTCAGCAACCATGAGATATCCTCTGTTATTCATTTTGCCGGTCTGAAAGCCGTTGGCGAATCCGTCTCCATGCCCCTGGCTTACTACGATAACAATGTGCATGGAACACTGGTGTTGCTGGAAGCCATGAAACAGGCCAAGGTCAAAACCCTGGTGTTCAGCTCTTCTGCCACGGTATATGGCGACCCTGCCAGCCTCCCCATCAGCGAGGACTTCCCGACCTCGGCCACCAACCCTTATGGTCGTTCGAAGTTGATGATAGAAGAAATCCTTCAGGACCTTCAGGTGTCGGACAATAGCTGGCGAATTGCCTTGCTGCGCTACTTTAACCCGGTTGGTGCTCACCCTTCCGGTAGAATCGGTGAAGACCCGAATGATATTCCCAACAACCTGATGCCTTATATCTCTCAGGTTGCCATTGGCAAGCTGGACAAGCTCAGTGTCTTCGGTAACGACTACCCAACCCACGACGGAACCGGAGTCAGGGACTATATCCATGTGGTTGACCTCGCTATTGGCCACGTGCGTGCTATCGAAAAGCTGCAGAAAACTGAGGGAATCCATGCCTGGAACCTGGGGGTTGGTAAAGGCTACAGCGTGCTGGAAATGGTCACCGCTTTTGAACAGGCATCACGACAGCCAGTCCCTTACCAGATCGCCCCGAGACGCTCCGGTGATATTGCCGCCTGTTATGCCAATCCGGACAAAGCCTTGAGTGAACTGGGCTGGAAAGCGGAAAAAGGGTTGGAAGATATGGTGTCTGATAGCTGGCGCTGGCAGTCGGCGAATCCAAACGGTTATCACAGTTAACCAGCTTTGGGGCTGCTGAAAAGCTAAAAGAAGGGGTACCACTCGCCTTTTCATGCTTTAATCGAAGCATGAAAAAAACAATATCGCTCCTGTGGATAATCTTTCTTCTACCAGCGTGGGCAGATGACTGCCCACAGTGGGATCAGGGAGAAGCCACTGAGCAGATCAGCAGTCTATCGGATGAAGTGGCTTACCATGATGAACTGTACTTCAACCAGAACGCCCCGATTATCAGCGATGGTGAATACGACGACTTGCTTGCCAGGCTGAAATACTGGCAAGCGTGCTTCCCTTCCATTGCAACAGAGAAATCCCTTAACCAAACTCCTCACAATAAATACACAATTCACCATCAGGCTCCAATGGGCAGCTTGAAGAAAGCGCAGTCTGCAGAAGAAGTAAAACGCTTTTTACAGCGAATAGCTGACAGTGGTGTTTTGGTACAGCCGAAGATTGATGGCGTTGCGGTGGAGCTGGTGTATAAAAACGGGCTGTTAATTCAAGCTTCCACCCGGGGAAATGGCGAAGCTGGAGTCGATATCCTCAATCATATCCGGCAGATGCCACTGATCCCAAAAACACTGGTTAATGATGAAATAAACCAACTCATTCTTCATGGAGAGCTATTCGCACGGCTTGATATTATTTCTCCATTAATTCTTAAGCCGTATGCCAGTGCCCGACACCTGGTTGCCGGTCAGCTCAATCGGTCTGATCCAGACACAGAAGCCGTAAAAGCCTTTGATTTTTTCCCATGGCAGTGGGTAAACAGCCCGTTTAATAGCGGTTTACAGTCAATAACCGCTTTAGCGGGCATGGGCTTTCCTCTGGCCCTGGAGCATACCCACAAAACAACATCCTACCCTGAAATCAAACAGCGCCTTGAGCATTACGCAACCATCAAAAAACCCGTATTTTTAATGGATGGAATTGTGATTAAGGCCGACAGCAAAACTTTCAAAAAGCAGCTGGGCTGGACAGGTGATACACCAGCCTGGGCCATGGCATGGAAGTTTCCACCAGCAACCACCACATCAAAAGTGGAGGCGATTGAATTTACCATTGGGCGAACCGGCAATATCACACCCGTGGTTCATATTAAGCCCGTACTGTTCAAAAACAGAACCCTCTCAACCCTTTCACTGGGCACTGTTCAGAATCTGGAAAAGAAAGCGATTGCCGTGGGGGATCAAATCAGTATCAAGCTCAAAGGGAGTGCCATAACGGTCTTTGGTAAGGTGTTGTTTCGTCCGGCAAACAGGGTAAGCCCGAAACTCCCGGATACAAGCCGCTATACGCCTTTTACCTGCCTCTCTATGACACCGGGTTGTGAACAACAGTTTGTCGCTCGCCTGATATGGCTAACCGGTAAGCAGGGGCTTGATATTGCAGCTATCAGCAAGCCAGCTATTCATCAATGGGTTCAAACGGGAACAATCCAGACAATGGTGGACATTCTGCAGCTGACACCCCATTCACTGCAATCGGCAGGGGTGCATCCGCAGGATATCCAGCAATATTTCGAATCCATTCGACGGCCGAAAAGCCTGGAGCAACAGATCCGTGCGCTGAGTATTCCAGGCATCGGGAAAAGCAATGCCCGCGAGTTGGCTGGGTGTATAACGGATTTACGAGGATTGTTATCCCGGCAGATTTCAGATAAGTGCCCAACGATTGGCAGTAAACGGATGGAAGATTTACAGGACTATGTGAACAGGAAGCAAGTTAGAGAGTTGATTGAGTTTCTGGATAAGCTTGGTAGTCGGGAAACCGGGTAAAAGCACAGTATCCCCCCAAGAGTCTCATTACTATGCTCTGCGTGGGAATGCATACCAATGCTGGCCGAATGTTCAGCCGTTGTTTTTATAGAGTTTGTGTTGAATTGCTTTCAAGCCTTGGGGCTTGTTTGAGAGCGGGAGCTACCGGTGTTTGCGGTTGGCATTCCCACGCAGAGCGTGGGAACGAAGCAACGAGGCAAGCGTTATTCTCCAAAAGTACCGTCAGATTTACCGCTCCATTGCTTGGACTTCGCAACGGCATCCGTAGCACAAAGATTATTTGCCGTTGTATCTCCACCATTTTGGCAAGACATCTTCCAGTTACCACCGGTAGCATCCGACTGGAAAATCAGAGTTTGTTCATCAAATGAACTCCCTGGCGTCACTATCAGCTCTGCATAAGTATTGTTTATATATTTACCAGTGGACACTCTGGTGCCATCCACCGAGGGTACACCGCTACCAGCAGCTCCAGGTTGACAGGATTGAATGGTAGCTGTCTGTGCGCAAATCGCTACAGCTGTCTGAAATGCTTTCACTTCGCTCAGTGCTGCCTGAGCCGTTGAGTTCCTGGTATACGCTTGATACTGTGGAATCGCTACCGATGCCAAAATACCAATGATCGCCACAACGATCATCAATTCAATCAGGGTAAAACCCGACATCTTACGGATTTCCGACATCCTTGTTTTCATAATTTTTTCCTCGACCAATGAGTTTTTTGACAGCGCGCTGAAGTCCATTGCTCAATCTGTCGGCACCGTCCTGCAGCCCTTTAAACAGGATAGTTAAGTGCAGTAATGGTGCAGGGCTACCTACTCACAAACCCGGTGGCAGCAAAACCCTGCAGGTCGTTTTGCCGACAGGGCAAATTCACCATAAACACGACATATCCCGTTGATTAGAATAATAAAACCACTAAACACGGCTTTTTATAGAGTGAAACCATCCATACCGCTTATCGTGCAGTAATCCCAGCCATGCTTCTTTTGACAGATCAGCTACTTTTTTTTGCCATTCGTCCGATAGCCAAAGTAATGACGCTATTTATTCAAGAACGGTTCAAAAAGGCATGGCTATGCAAAATAAAACCCTGGTAAATAACCAATTAGGCTCATGGCTGGCACGGATTGGTATTGCATTCATCATTGCTCTGTCAGCCTTTATCACTGGCTTTATCAGTCTGCAGTTCTTTTATCAGCAGAAAGTTGACAGCTATTTCTCAAACTTGGATATCAACAGTCTCTCAACCGATAAGTCTGCACTGATTATCCGAACCAAAGATCACTGGATTACCACCACCGGCCAGCACCGGGAAACCTACAGGCCGCTATTAGCGAAAGAGCTGGGCAATTATAAAAGTCATCAATATGTTGGCTGGTTTTCCAGTTTTAGCGACTGGCTGGGCAGCAATGACGGGCTACCATTTACGCTGCTTTATGAAGTTGAGTATGAGCATGGCGTAAGCGAAGAAACCTTTCTCTTCAAGGGGCTGTTGTCAACAAAGCTTGTTGCGAGACAGGTAAGGATTAATTAACTATTCATGTGTTTTGACAAGTTCCAGAACAAAAACTCCAAAATAGACATAGATAACGCAAATTGGTTTCGTGCACAGGTCGATCCCCGAAGGGAGCCGACTCGTGAATGGGTTAACCAGATGTTGAGCATTTAGCCACCTGCACAAACTAAGAGTGACTTGGCAGCAGCTCTGCTGGCATATAAACGCTCAACTCACCACTGGCCACCAGCTCGGATGCCTTCTGGATATCAGGAAAGAAATACCGGTCCTGATCATAAAACGGTATATCCTTTCTCACTGTTTTCATCACCCGCTGCAACGTTTCCGAGGTTTTGCAGGGTTTCCTCATATCCACTCCCTGTGCCGCCGCCAGCAATTCGATACCCACAATAGACGCCGTATTACTGTTCATCTCCCGTAAACGACGGGCACCATAAGTTGCCATGGAGACATGGTCTTCCTGGTTGGCAGAAGTGGGCAGACTATCGGCAACCGAAGGATGACAGAGGCAACGATTTTCACTGGCCAGAGCAGCCGCCGTGTTATGGGCAATCATAAACCCGGAATTGACGCCACTGTTCTTCACCAGAAATGGTGGCAATCCGCTCAGGTGTTGATCCACCAGCAATGCAATGCGGCGTTCACTGATGGCACCGATTTCTGCAATGGCCAGAGCCAATGCTTCGGCAGCCATGCCGGTTGGCTCGGCGTGAAAGTTGCCACCGGAAAGTATTTCATTCTGTTCAGCAAAGACCAGGGGGTTATCGGTAACGCCATTGGCTTCCACTGCAAGCAGGCCGGCGGCATAACGCACCTGCTCCAGACAGGCTCCCATCACCTGGGGCTGGCATCTCAGTGAGTAGGGATCCTGAACCTTGTCACAATCTATGTGTGCCTGCTCAATGTCACTGTGATCCAGCATGGTGCGGTAGGCATGAGCAATATCAATTTGCCCTTGCAACCCCCGCGCCTCGTGAATGCGAGGATCAAAAGGACGACGGCTGGCCATGGCTGCTTCAATGGAGAGGCTCCCGGCGATGATGGCTGATGCCATTAAATCTTCCGCACCAAACAGTCCCTGCAAGGCAAAGGCCGTACTGGCCTGGGTACCATTCAACAGTGCCAGTCCTTCCTTCGGTGCCAGCTTCATGGGCTCCATACCGGCGTAGGTCAGGGCTTCCATGGCCGTCAACTGCTGACCATCCACCAGGGCATGACCTTCACCCAGCAATAAACAGCTCATGTGAGCCAGTGGCGCAAGATCACCACTGGCCCCGACTGA
Source organism: Endozoicomonas sp. ALB115 (assembly GCF_049310245.1). Lineage (NCBI taxonomy): Bacteria > Pseudomonadati > Pseudomonadota > Gammaproteobacteria > Oceanospirillales > Endozoicomonadaceae > Endozoicomonas > Endozoicomonas sp. ALB115. Next base: position 45,692 of record NZ_JBLYZG010000021.1, read on the forward strand.
CCCCTTCTCGGGGACACAGGGGTAAACCCCCAGGTTAATCAGTTGAATCAGTGCTTCAATCAATTCCAGCCTCACTCCCGACAATCCCCGGGCAAGGCTGTTGATTTTTAATACCATCATCAGGCGGACAGTGCTTTCATCCATAAATTGTCCGACACCTGTCGAATGAGAAAGCACGATACTCCTTTGCAAATCCTCCAGCTCCTGATCCGGAATCCGGGTATTGGCCAGCAGACCAAAACCGGTATTGATACCATACACAACCCGATTTTCTGCCAGCGCATGATTCACGCAGGCCACACTTTTATGAATGGCTTCATAACAGTCCGGGGTCAGCTTGATCTGAACCTCGTGACGACTAACCCTGTGCAGGTCACTCAGCGATAATTTTCCGGGGTAAATCACTAACTCATTCATACCTTTGCCCTCCCGACTGCATGGGCAGGTCCAGACTATTGTCCTGTGCGCACTCACGGGCAATGTCATACCCTGCATCGGCATGGCGCATGACCCCGGTTCCCGGGTCATTCCACAGCACTCTGCCCAATTTTTCCCGGGCTTCATCGGTACCATCCGCGACAATCACCACACCGGAATGCTGGCTGTAACCAATCCCTACACCACCACCATGATGGAGACTCACCCAGGTTGCCCCCGAGGCAGTGTTCAACAGGGCATTCAGCAGCGGCCAGTCAGAGACAGCGTCACTGCCATCCTGCATCCCTTCGGTTTCCCGGTTAGGGCTGGCAACCGAGCCGGAATCCAGATGATCACGACCAATCACCACGGGCGCACTCAGCTCACCACTGGCCACCATATCGTTAAAGGCCTGCCCAAGGCGGGCCCGGTCTTGCAAACCCACCCAGCAGATGCGGGCTGGCAGACCCTGGAAAGCGATGCGCTCTCTGGCCATATCCAGCCAGTTATGAAGGTGTGCATCGTCGGGAATCAGCTCTTTGACTTTCTGGTCAGTCTTGTAGATATCTTCAGGGTCACCGGACAGGGCTGCCCAGCGGAAAGGACCAATACCCTGGCAAAAGAGTGGACGAATATAAGCGGGCACAAAACCGGGGAAGTCAAACGCGTTTTCAACCCCGACCTCTTTCGCCATCTGTCTTATATTGTTGCCGTAATCAACAGTTGCCGCCCCCCGCTTCTGCAGCTCCAGCATGGCCCTCACCTGCACAGCCATAGATTCTCGTGCAGCACGGGTAACCGCCGCTTCATCCGCCTGACGACGTTCGCAGGCCTGAGACAATGTCCACCCTTTGGGCAAATAGCCATTCAATGGGTCATGGGCTGATGTCTGATCCGTCACCACATCCGGCGTAATATTGCGTTCAACCAGCTCGGGGAATATATCCGCCGCATTCGCCAGCAAGCCCACCGAAATCGCCTTGCCTGCCGATTTGGCCTGTTCAATCATCGCCAGCGCTTCATCCAGCGTCGCTGCTTTTTTATCCAGGTAACGGGTTTTCAGGCGAAAGTCGATTCGGGACTCATCCACTTCACAGGCCAGCATGGAAAAACCGGCCATGGTCGCAGCCAGAGGCTGTGCCCCCCCCATGCCGCCAAGACCACCGGTGAGAATCCACTTGCCCGAAGCATCCCCCTGGAAGTGGGTTTTGGCCATGGCCACAAAGGTTTCGTAGGTACCCTGCACAATGCCCTGGGAACCAATGTAGATCCATGAGCCTGCGGTCATCTGGCCATACATCATCAGCCCTTGTTTATCCAACTCATGGAAGTACTCCCAGTTTGCCCAATAAGGCACAATGTTCGAGTTGGCAATCAACACCCGGGGAGCACCGGGGTGGGTCTTGAATACCCCGACCGGTTTTCCGGACTGAACCAGCAATGTTTCATCGGTTTGCAGACGTTGCAGAGTGGCCACTATCTGGTCGTAGCAAGCCCAATCCCGGGCAGCCCGGCCAATACCGCCATAAACCACCAGCTGTTCAGGATGCTCTGCCACCTCCGGATCCAGATTATTCATCAACATACGCAGAGGGGCTTCAACCTGCCAGCTGCAGGTATTCAGCTCAGAACCTCTGGGAGCCCGAATGATTCGGTCCGGATCAAATCGCTGATGGCCTTTACTGCCGGTTTTACCAACGGGTTCTTTACCACCGGCTATAAGCATCTTCTCCTGTTCACTTGCCATATTCACCGTCCTCTACGTTACGCTGCTTTATTGTGGAACTGTCACCTGCACAATCGTTGTTATTGCCCCGGGAGGCTGTCGGTGTTACTCCTGTGATCCGACTTGTCGGCAGGTCATCAGGAAAACTGTAAATGGTCTCCCAGGCGGTATCGGTCACCGGGGTGCATCAGCCTGGCCAGACTGACGACACCGTGCCGACACCAGCTTCTTCTCGTGATTCTCAGACAGGGAGCACCGGCTTCCATAGCCAGAGCTTCGGCCACTTCTTTTGAAGGCAATACTGCTTCCACGACATGTGTCGCTTCTGTAAGCGCTGCAACCCCGGTCAGATAAACATTGGGCGTTTCCCTTGAAAAATCCTGTTTCAGGTAATCCGGAGCAAACCGCGGGTTAATATGACGTTCTTCCCATTGCAGTGGCAGGCCATTTTCGTAGTGAATAATAATGGAATGAAAAACGCTCGCTGACTCCGGTAACTCAAGGGAAACCGCAATGGCCTCGGACGCCTGTTCTTCAGACAGAAGCAATACCCGGTTGCTGTAACCATGCCCTCGCCCCCTGATCTCGTCGGCAATATTTTTTACTGTCAGTATTGACGATTGTGGCTCGATAGGAGCCACAAACGTACCCAACCCTTGCTGGCGCATCAGTACGCCCGATGCCGTCAGCTCCTGCAGCGCCTTTCTGGCGGTCATCCGGCTTACCGAAAACTGCTGGCAGAGCTCATTCTCAGAAGGCACCTTGCGGGATTCTGTCCACTCACCGCACTCAATCTTGTCAAGAATATAGTGCTTAATCTGCTGATAACGGGGTAACAGGCTCTGATTCATAATTTATTTGTGCCAATTGGAGCTTTTCAGACGTTCCGGCGATCCCGGGGATCCTGAGTTTGATTATATTATCTTATTGTATATAGTTGTATATACAACAAGATAATGCAAATTGTACGATTTCGCTAAAAAATTCAAGGATTTTCTCGAGGTTAGAGTGAACAACGTTACCAGTGATCAGTGCAGTATTTGTCTGGGAGAATATGATGATGTTCCCACACACTATCGGGCTTTAATGAGTTGTGGACATACTTTTGGACGCTCATGCATCGTCCAGTGGGGAGAGCGAAAACTGAACTGCCCTTTATGCCGACATGCATATTTTCCCTTTGAAGTAGACAGGGCAGGTGACTGGAGCATTATAGACAGGGTATTGTCTCGTCGGAGTATTGTCGCAATTTCTTTATCGACGTTATTTGCTTATAACTCGATTACCTTCGAGGACAATGCCAGAATACTTTCACTGGCTATGGAGTTACGCTCCTTCTTTTCCTTTGCAAAATTTCTTGATCTGTTGATCGGAGTCGCTTTTATCCGACCCAACAACAATAACCCCGTTGACTTCCCCAGAATGGCCAGTGAGTTGTTGAGGCAGGAAGTGGACGCTATTCTTGCCCTGATTGTGGAAGTACTCCTTGGCATTGCACTTGGTAATATGATCGCCGCCTTACTCAGAAGATAATTTCACACGGCTCTTTTCCCAAGAATGGATATGGGAACCGATTACTTCATTAATCGAGTATCGTTTGAACTTTTCTGGCAAGTATTTATTTTGACGTTCATGCATTATCTAAAGGAGACAACAAATGCTGATTACTCCTGAAGCTGTGGCTCATCATTCAGTCAACCAATAACGGCCTAACACCATGAACAACAGTAACGCTGATCCATCACTGACCGCCTGTGACCTATTCATTCGGAATATTCACCTTGCCACCATGGACCCGGCCCGCACTGCCACCTGCCCCTATCACAGCGTCAGCCAGGGTGCCGTGCTGGTGCAGGACGGCAAGATTGCCTGGGCAGGAGCAGAGTCAGAATTACCGCCAGGTAGCAATGCGAAAGAGACCATCGATGGACAAGGACACTGGCTAACACCCGGCCTGATCGACTGCCACACCCACCTGGTCTATGCCGGCGACCGCTCCAGAGAGTTTGAACAGCGGCTTGAAGGCGTCAGCTATGAAACCATCGCCAAACAGGGAGGTGGCATTCTCTCCACCGTCAAAGCCACCCGGGCAGCCACGGCTGAAGAACTGGTTGACGACTCCCGCCCACGACTTGAGGCATTACTGGCTGAAGGGGTGACCACACTGGAAATCAAATCCGGCTACGGCCTGGATACGGAAACCGAAACCAAAATGCTCCGGGCCGCAAGTCTGTTGGCCAGTGAGTACCCTGTCACTGTCGTTCGAACTTTTCTGGGTGCCCACGCTTTGCCGCCGGAATACAAAAACCGGGCTGACGATTACATTGAACACGTTTGCACTGAAATGATGCCTGCGGTGGCCAGAGAACAGTTGGCCGATGCCGTGGATGTGTTCTGTGAAAACATTGCTTTTTCACCGGAACAGACTGAACGGGTATTTAAAGCAGCCAAAGCCCATGGGATGAACATCAAACTCCATGGCGAGCAACTCTCTGACAGCGGCGGCACCCAACTGGCGGTAAAATATCAGGCGCTATCCGTGGACCATCTGGAATACCTCAGCCAGTCCGGTATTGAAGCGTTAAAAAACAGCAACACGGTAGCCACTCTGTTGCCGGGAGCCTTCTACTTTCTTCGGGAAACCAAGTTGCCACCTATTGAAGCATTAAGAAAAGCTGGCGTTCCCATTGCCATTGCTAGCGATCTGAACCCTGGTACCTCCCCTTTCGCATCTATACGACTGATGATGAATATGGCCTGTACCCTGTTTCGTATGACGCCTTCCGAGGCACTGGCCGGTTGTACCCGCCATGCGGCACAGGCACTGGGTCTGCAAGAAAAAACTGGCCGAATCAGAGCAGGACTGGATGCCGACCTGTTACTCTGGCCTGTCAGCCATCCAGCCTCTCTGGTGGCCGGGCTCACGGGCATCTCCCCTTCCCTGATCATAAAAAGTGGCCAAATTGTGCAATCAACCATCTCCAGAAACCCACCATTCTCCTGGTCTGGCCGCATCGATCAGGAAACCGATCCACAGGCTGCACAGCGCTGGCACCAGAAAGTTCGCCCTTATGCACCGGGGGGCGAACCAGGAGCTGCTTTACTGGGGTTTGAGTCTGATGAAGGCGTCCGGAGAAATCAGGGCCGACCCGGGGCCGCCAAAGGGCCCGACCATATTCGACAGGCACTGACCAACCTTCCCTGGAATCGCACTGCCCCGGTTTGGGATGCAGGCAACCTTCACTGCCATGGCACCAACCTTGAACAGGCACAACAGGACTATGCCGGGCAGATGTGCCAACTATTAGACAATGATCAATTAGTGATTGGTTTGGGAGGAGGCCATGAAATTGGCTGGGCTTCTTACCAGGGACTGATGATGCATCTGGAAAAACAGAGGCAGGGTAAAGACCCGATCAATGTCGGCATTATCAATTTTGATGCCCACTTTGACCTCCGTTTACCCGAAGCGGGTCCCAGCTCAGGAACGCCATTCTGGCAGGCTTCTGAATACGCCCGAGAGCACCGTATCCCGTTTAACTACCTTTGTTTTGGCATCAGTGCAAGCAGTAACACTCAGGCGCTTTTTAATCGAGCTGATCAGCTGGGTGTCGCCTATCGACTCGATAAAGAAATGACACTGCTGAACCTGCCATCGTTACAGCAAGATCTCCAACAGTTTATCGACCGGGTGGATCATATTTATCTGACCATCGACATTGACGCCTTCCCTGCCGCCCTGGCCCCCGGCGTCAGCGCACCCGCTGCCAGAGGCATTCCACCGGAGGTTGTCGAACCTTTGCTGGATATCATCAAACATTGCGGCAAGCTGAAACTCTTTGATATCGCTGAAACCTGCCCGAAACATGATATCGATGCACACACGGCCCGACTGGCAGCACGGTTAATTCATCAGCTGGCTGGACAAACCCGGTAGATTATTCAGAATGCATCAGCAAACCATATATACGCTCATCAGGGGATTGAGGAAAATTAAAAAAATGGTTCGAGGTATGTAAAATACCGCTCCTTTTTGCAATTGCTCGGTCAGCGGATCAAGGTTCTCAGCGAAGTATTCCAGCGTGTCGTTCAATCATCTGGTTTCTTCGGTAAATACTGTTCTCAGTCTTAGCGTTTTACAGGCAGATTGATTGTCATTTTATCAGAGCTCAAGCAATGAACCCTGGACAGCATCACCGCTTTGATCTGCCCTCTCACCGTCAATCAACAGCTCCCCTTCCTGGTCACCCTGCCCATCCAGAACACGGTAGAGCAGAGAATAAGCGACCCGCCATTGTCTTTCAGCCACCTGCAGGGAGACTGATTTAGTATTCAGACGAAGGACATGACCAAAATGTTCTTCCCCATGCTTATCTTTAAAACCCAGCAGATCTCCCACAGCAATGGCATGGCGACTCAGGCCTTGTTGAGCTTCATGATTAACGCGGGCATCGGCACCTTCAAGATTGAGCATGTAGTAGGGCACCGTCCAGCGTTTGCCATCAGAAAAATCCAGTACCAGTGCCCGCTTTTGCCTAAGCTGCAACACCTCGCAGTCACGCAGCGAGTTGCTGTTTCGATCAAAGTAGCTCAGCTTTTGTCCAACGGTCAGCGCCGCCTTGATCCGGCCAATACGCTCTGACGACTCTAGCTCACGATCAATCATGGCATTCAGCCGGAACAGATCAAAGGTGCTGGCCTGATTCAGGGCTTCCAGCAATTGGGCATAATCCATGGTTGGTTTGGCGGGGGAGTTACTGTTATTCATTAGTAGTCAGTACCATGATTTAGTTATGGATGTTTGATCCCAAAGGCAGAACAAATTGATGGCCGGTTACCGGTGCCTCAACCACTGCCCGTGGTTGGTTTTCTTTGCATAGCATTGTTGCATTTATGCCGACGTCTGGTCACAGGCTTTTCGTCTGTCCAGCATTATAGTCATAAGTCGAAGACCAGCGAGTTTTGCAGAGAGTTCGCCTGCCTTTCAACCCCTGTCAGGAATACATCGATTAAATAAGCCTTATTTTTTCTGCATATAATTTTTGAATTCCCAAACGAGGGGCGTTTGAACGGCTAATTGGATTTACCGTGTTCCATGCTGATATAGCCAAATCACCTAACTCGTTTTTTGTGAGCCTCTCTATATCGTGCTAACATTTGTACTCACAGCAATAAGGAAACCACGATGGAAACAAGAATACAATTTCGAGTCGATGAGGAAACAAAACGCCTGGCTCAAAAAATGGCTGAAAGTCAGGGGCGCACTATCAGTGATGCATGCCGGGAGTTTACGGAGCAACTGGCCGAACAACAGCGCAAGTTATCCTCCCACGATCAATGGCTAACCCAACAAGTCAACCAGGCATTTGAGAAACTGGACTCTGGAGCAGCGGATTTTGTTGAACACGATAAAGCCAAAGACGAGATGGCTAAGCGCAAAGCAAAAATTCGCAACAGAGGCAGTCAGTGATGGTTTTATGGGAAGAAGAGTCTCTGAATGATCGTGAAAAGATCTTTGAGTTTCTTTATGATTTTAATCCTGAAGCCGCAGAAAAGACTGATCTGATCATTGAAACGAAAGTTGAAAACTTATTAGAACAACCGCTTATGGGGGTTCAGCGTGAAGGCATCCGTGGCAGATTGCTGATCATTCCGGAAGTATCCATGATTGTTTCATACTGGGTGGATGGGAAAGATATTCGTGTAATGCGAGTTCTTCATCAGAAACAAAAATTCCCAAAAAAGAAAAAGGGCGTAAACTTTTGAATTTACGCCCTTTAATCTGCCTGACTCTGCCTGTGTCGGCCTGAGTCAGTTTTGGTGGTTGGTGGAGGCGGCGGGACTTGAACCCGCGTCCGCCAGCTCTACGCCTTCGGCTCTACATGCTTAGTTTCCGTTATTAAGTTAACGCAGAACGACCCAACGGTCAGGGTGACACTGCGCGATCCTGTGGATTTAACCCACCGGTTCCAGGAAGACCGATGTGGCGATTCTATTTTCGGTAACGATCAATTTCCACCCAACAGACAAGACAGAGTGATCGGGAGAAAGCTGTTATTAGGCAGCCATTGCTCCGTTGAAGCTATTATCGTTAGCAACTATACGTTTGTAGCGTTTTGATTTACGAGAGCCGCTACGCCCTCGACATGCACCTTGGGTTTCGTAACCGTCGTCGAATCCTGATCGCCCCCAGTAACAAAACTCTGTCGTATTTATGCCAAAAGTGGATAGCAAATGCAACTGTGTTTAGTACATAAGTATTTTTACACTGCAAAAAATACCATTGTCGTTAAATTTTCCTGAGAAAGACTATAAGCACCTTCTGTATGAAGTACTGAGCCGGGAAACCCATCGCCAGCTGTTTTTATTCACTGTACAGGCACTGCTCAGAAACAAGTCCCGAATTCAATAGCCAGGTGAATTGCATTAAGAAAAAGGAGTAAGCGGCACACAGTGAAACCGTGTGCCAGGGGTTATCAGCCGCGGTGCATAACCCGCTGCTTTTCAATATTCCACTCACGCTCTTTAGTGGCTGCACGCTTATCAAACTCTTTTTTACCCCGGGCAAGGGCAATCTGGCATTTGATCAGATGGCCTTTCCAGTAGAGTTTGGTGGCGATGCAGGCGTGGCCTTTTTGCTGGGTTACCGAGAACAGGTTAGCCAGTTCTCTGCGGTGCAGCAGCAGTTTACGGTCACGCAGAGGGTCTGCCACAACATGGGTGGACGCGGTGATCAGCGGTGTGATCTGGGCACCAATCAACCAGGCTTCGCCATCTTTGAGCAGGACGTAACTGTCCACCAGCTGGACTTTGCCCTGCCGGAGGCTTTTCACTTCCCAACCGGCGAGGGAAATGCCTGCTTCGAAAGTCTCGTCGATATGAAAATCGTGACGGGCTTTCTTGTTGACGACGATGGATGAGTCGCCCTGTTTGCCTTTCTTTGAACTTTTTGCCATGGCGCGGATTATAGGAGCAGCTAAATGTAAAGTCACTAATTCTGCGGGATCCGGACGGGTTTCGACAATAGCACCGGATCAACGAAGGTTTAGCATAGTGAATATTTCTGCATTTAATAACCTTAATATTCAAAAAACTCTATTTTAACCAATTAGACGGAAAAAACGGTTGAGATGAAGTGCCTGACCGGTACAATAGCGACCAACCTGTGTGATCTTCTCCGCTCTTCCATCAGCATGCTGTTTCATCTGAGGTAGTCTTTATAGCTGATTGTTCGGCTTGGAGGTTTACCGGGATTGTGTTGTTCCCGTGAAAATCTCGCGTGGCAATTGTTCAAGAAGCAAGAAGCCGTCTGAAATGCAGCGTTGCTGTTCTGGTTTTTGACAACCGGCCTTATGGATAAAGATGGTCGCAGCTGTATCTTATCCATAAGAATTATTCTGTGTTGTTAGACCTCACCTGCCTTTCAAACAGCCTCTGAGTAAAATAATTCGACTCATTGGGGAACCCATGTCCGGACAAAATCCAACGACATCGAAAAAAACCTGGGCCAACCGCTGGACCTTCCTGCTGGCCGCCGCCGGCTCTGCCATCGGCCTGGGTAATATCTGGAAATTTCCATACATCGCCGGGCAATATGGCGGTGGTGCCTTCGTTATGCTTTATCTGCTGTGCATCGCCGTTATGGGTGTACCTCTATTGATGGCAGAAACGGCCATTGGCCGTCATACCCGCCTGAGCCCCCTGAATGCCATTCGCAAGCTGACCAGTGACCTGGGGGCCAGCAAACTGTGGGGCATTATCGGCTGGATGGGTATGCTGGCGGGCTTCCTGATTCTCTCTTTCTACAGTGTCATCGCTGGCTGGTCCCTTTCTTATGCCTGGGACATTGTGACCGGGGCCTTCAGCGGCATGAACACCGATCAGGTGGGTGATGCTTTTGGTGGGCTGGTGTCATCGGCACCACGTCAGATCTTCTGGCACACCGTCTTTATGGTGATCACCCTGGTGATTACCGCCCGAGGTATCCATAAAGGTCTTGAGAAAGGCCTGCAGGTGATGATGCCCGCCCTGTTCGCCTTGCTGCTGATCATGCTGGGCTACAGCATGCTGGAAACCGGACAGTTTATGCGCGGTTTTGACTTTATGTTCTCCGTGGATTTCTCCAAAGTTACCGGTGAAGCGTTTGTTGCTGCACTGGGTCAGGCGTTCTTTACCCTGAGTCTGGGCATGTGCTGCCTGATGGCTTACGGCGCTTATATGCCCGCCAATAACTCCATTCCAAGAACCGCCATTAACGTTGCCGCTCTGGATACCCTGATGGCAATTATCTCCGGCCTGATTGTCTTCCCGATCGTATTTGCCTATGGTCTGGAGCCCTCTGCCGGACCCGGCCTGCTGTTTGTCTCCCTGACGGCCGCCTTTGTGCACATGCCGATGGGTGAGCTGTTTGGCTTCCTGTTCTTTGTTCTGGTGGGTATTGCTGCGCTGAGTTCGGCTATCTCCCTGGTTGAACCGGCACTGGCCTGGCTGATCGAGCGCACACCACTGAGCCGTACCGTCGCGACGGTGATTCTCTGTGCTGCCATCTGGTTTGTTGGCCTGGGCACCGTGTTCTCCATGAGTGGTGACCTGACCTTCACGCTGTTCGGGAAGAACTTCTTCGACCTGCTGGATTACTTCACCAGCAATATCCTGCTGCCTGTGGGTGGTCTGCTGGTCTCCATCTTCGCTGGCTGGATAATGAAGCGTTCAACCTTGGTGCATGAGCTGGGCCTGAGCGTGGGAGTATTCAACCTGTGGCGTGCCATGATCCGTGTGATCGTGCCGCTGTGTGTATTGACGGTGTTGATTACCGCGCTGTTCTAGATCTCAACAGCCCCTGACACTGTCTATTAATCCAAGGGCCGGAATAGGTTATTCTATCCGGCCTTTTTTTATGAAAGGCGCTTTGTATGCCAAGGATTTCCCGTTCCGCACTGGTCATGTATTCCGCTGAACAGATGTATGATCTGGTCAGCGATATTGAGTCGTATGCAGAATTTCTGCCGGGGTGTGCCGGTGGTCGTATTGACCGTCAGGAAGGCGCACAGTTGGAAGCCACCCTGGAAGTTGGCAAGGCCGGATTGCATCATAGCTTTTCCACAAGGAACCAAATGATTCCCGGGAGGTCTATTGAGATGCAACTGCTGGAAGGGCCATTTAAACACTTATCCGGTATCTGGACATTTCAGCCCCTGGCTGAGGATGGCTGCAAGGTCTCCCTTGAGCTGGAGTTTGAGATGAGCAATAAGCTGACTCAGGCAACACTGGGTGGTCTGATTGGCCACATGATGAATGCCATGGTCGATGCCTTTGGCAAAAGAGCGAAGCAGATTTATGGCTAAGATGTTAATGGATGAACCCACTATCCACGTAGAAGTGGCCTATGCAAGAGCCCATGAGCAGAAAATTATCGCACTGAAGGTCAAAGAGGGAACTACAGTTCTGGAAGCGGCCAGGGAATCAGGCATTGTTGATTACTTTCCGGAGATTAATCTGGCCGAGGCGAAACTGGGCATCTTTGGCAAGGCCGTGTTAAAGCCCGCAGAACAGGCACTGAAAGAAGGCGAACGGGTTGAGATTTACCGCCCCTTGATTGCCGACCCGAAAGAGGTTCGCAAACGCAGGGCTGAACAGGCGAAACAGAAGAATTCTGTACAGTAATAACTGAGGATGATGTTCTTCAGGAATGGTATCAGCAGTGATTACTGCTGATTACTACCGGGTACCAGGTCACCTTGAATGGAATGAAGTTGATCGTTTACGAAAAACAGCGTAACCGTCTTCTGCTCACGGCTCTTACCACCGGGCTGCAAGCTGTAGATGTAATCCCAGCGATTGCTGTTAAACGTATCCTCGATCAAAGGCGTACCCATGACATACTGGACCTGGGCTCGGGTCATGCCCGGACGGAGCTGGTCAACCATCTCCCGGGTAATGACATTTCCCTGCTGAATATCAATTTTATAGGCACCGGGGAAACTGATAAGCTTCGAACCACTGTCCGTGGAGCTGGCGCACCCTGTCAGAAGGGTGGCTGAGAAAAGTGCGGCGGCCAGGGCGATCGTGGTTTTTGGCATCGGTTTCAGACTTCCACTATCTTGCTCAAAAATGACTAGCAGCCTGCTCGCAGAGCAAAATGAAAAAGCTGCACGAAAATGTGATAATAGCAGGATTATCTTGCAAAGGGTTAGGGAAACGTGTTGGAAAATCAAGAGTTACGCAAAGCAGGACTAAAAGTCACCCTGCCTCGTGTGAAGATCCTGCAGATCCTTGAAGGTGCCGAAGAGAAGCATATGTCGGCGGAAGATGTCTACAAGGCTCTGCTTGAAGCTGAAGAGGATGTGGGTTTGGCCACCGTCTACCGGGTACTGACCCAGTTTGAGAGTGCCGGTTTAGTGGTTCGCCATAACTTTGATGGCGGTCATTCCGTGTTTGAGCTCGCCCGCGGGGGGCACCATGATCATATGGTTTGCATGGAGAGCGGAGACGTTATCGAGTTTATTGACGAAGAAATCGAGAAACGTCAGTACGCTATTGCTGAAAAGCACGGCTTTGAAATTGTGGATCACAATCTGGTGATCTATGTACGTCCAAAGAAGAAAAAATAAGCAGCATTAAAAAAGAAAAAAACAAGAGTTAACCTCTAACCTGTGAGATCACTTGCCCCCTCTGCTTCTGCCGAGGGGGAATTCATTTTTTCTTCAATAGGTTAGTGAAATTAATCAGAACGGATAGATCAACATTCGTTTCGTAATTGATCCCTTGATTTTTGTGCCAAACCAGATAGTTAAACGTAACTATCCAATCAAAAACTCCGTCAAGAGCAAAACGATGGAACTAACATAATAAAAAAATGTCTATTAAAAGACTTTCAATCAAAAGGAATCAAACAAATGGAAATAAGAGCCAGAATCGGTCAACTTGTCCGCTTACGAGCCGGTGGTCCCGTACTGTGTGTTACGTGCGAATACCCTATGGCTGATGGATCTTATAGCTATACCTGCCAGTGGTTTGAAGATGACAGACTGAGAGATTACACCTTTCCAATCGTAGCCCTTGAACCTGTGGAAGGTGAGTTTGAAGCCAGTATTAAGGGTCAGCCCGGCACCGAAGTGGAAACAGAAGCAAAAGCAGAAGTAGATACAGAAGTGGAAGCAGAAGAGGGCGATAAGGGTAAAAACTATCACTAATACTCATTCATGAATAAACGATGGAACTAATATGATTAAACAATGTCTATTAAAAAAACTATCAAACTTGCATAAGGATTCAAAAATATGGAAATAAGAGCAAAAATCGGTCAACTCGTCCGCCTGAGAGCCGGTGGCCCGGTACTTTGCGTTACCTATGAATACCCGATGGAGGATGGTACTTATAGTTACTGCTGCGAGTGGTTCGAATATGAAAAACTCAGACACTCAACCTTTCCAATCGTAGCCCTTGAGCCCGTGGAAGGTGATTTTGAAATTGATATTGAGGTTCAGCTCGACCCTGAAGCAAAGACAAAGGCTGATGCAGAGACAGAACCAGAATCAGAATCAGAATCAGAATCAGATAATGAAGCAGACAAAAAAGGTGGCAAACCAGGTAAAAATTTTCATTAACTCCGCCACATCCAAACCTGTGAGGTTGCTTTAATTCATTTAAAGCAATCTCACCGGAAGCATTTATACGGCTTGCACCTGAGCCTGAAACAGCATCTCCTGGGCATGACTTAATGTTGGTGCAGTCAGTTCAACACCTCCCAGCATTCGGGCAATTTCGTGTACGCGATGTTCACCATCCAGCTTGAGAATACGGGTGCTAGACGCCTTACGACTGACTTTCTTACTGACGTGCAGATGCTGATGGGCCTGGGATGCTACCTGGGGCTGATGGGTAACACACAGCACCTGCCCTTTTTTACCCACTTCTCTCAACATACTGCCCACAATTTCTGCCGTGCCGCCGCCAATACCCACATCTACCTCATCAAACACCAGCGTTGGCGTTGACGCGGTTTGCGCAATAATTACCTGAATGGCCAGACTGATTCGGGAAAGCTCTCCACCGGAAGCTACTTTGGCCAGGGCGCGCGGAGGTTGCCCCGGGTTGGTGGTCACCAGGAACTCGATGGATTCAAAGCCTTGAGAGGCAACCGTGCGATCAGGAATGTCTGTTAGCTCGACACAGAACTTACCTTTGGGCATACCCAGCAAGGCAATGCGTTCAGACACCTGTTTTTCCAGTTTTCGCGCGGCGGCCCTGCGTCTGGCAGACAGTTTTTCGGCTAACTGATTGTGTTTTTTCTGCTGCTGTTCCAGGGACAGTTCCAGGTCGGCTACCTGTTCATCATGACACTGAACTTTTTCCAGCTCTTCGCTGATCTGTTGTTGTTTCTCCAGCAACGCTTCTGGCTGGATACGGTGTTTGCGGGCCAGATCAAAAATAGCACTGAGCCGGTCTTCGATTTCCCGGGCCCTTTGTGGATCGGCATCAAAGTGATCAATAAAATGATTCAGCTCGCCAACCGCTTCCTCCACCTGAATCTGCGCGGATGACAGCATCTCCAGAGAGTTATTGATGGCGGCATGCTCAAGCTGCAGTTCACTGAGGCGGTGCAGGCAAAAAGAGAGCTGCTGCAGCAAATTATCACCATCATCACTGGTACAAACCCGGGTGATCTGATGGCAGGCCGATAAGGTTGCACCGGCCTGGGATTGCTGGCGATGCTCCTGCTCCAACTGCTCAACCTCCCCGGGCTGAAGGTTTAACTGCTCCAACTCATGCAACTGATAACTCAGCAGTTGAACCCGCTCTTCCCGGTCCTGCTGATCGGACAATAAAGCATGCAATTGCGCAGAGGTCTGGCGGTAATCTGCGGCCATATCCGCTACTTCCCGGGACAGCGCCAGCGAGCCGGAAAACTCATCCAGCAGCTCAGCGTGATTGCTCTTTTTCAACAGTGATTGGTGGGCATGCTGACTGTGAATATCGATTAACAACTCCCCCAGCCCCTTCAACTCGGCCAGTGTGACCGGGATACCATTGATATAGCCCCGGGAGCGACCTTCACGGGTCACCACCCGGCGCAAAATACATTCGTTCGCCGAGGATTCGGAACCGCCAGCATGCTCACTGTCATAATCTCGCTCCTGCAACCACTCTATTGCGGCAGGTATGCGTTGAAGGTCAAAGCAGGCGCGGATATCGGCCCGATCAGCACCATCACGCACACAGTCGCTGCCCGCCCGCCCCCCCAGGGCCAGCCCGAGGGCATCCAGCATAATGGATTTACCGGCACCCGTTTCCCCGGTGATGGCGGTCATCCCGGGATTGATGTCCAAGTTAAGGTGGTCAACGATGGCATAGTTGCTGATGGAAATTTGGTTCAGCATGGCAGCTCTCACGATCCCAATTGCATATCGGGTTACTGTTTATTTATACAGTAAACTTAAAACCCGAATTGGTAAAGCAAATTTCCCCTTGAATAAGCTGCCATGAACCCCATATTAGGCTATCACTTAATATTTACTTTTGCCGGGGCCCTACGGAAGCACTACGGCCCATAACACGAAGACACGTTCCAGCCAGCATTTCAGGCTGGATTGACATCCGGAGAAACGTTGGAATGACTGTAGAAAACACCAAAGCAGAAGATCAGGCCGAGCAACCTGAAGCCAACGAAACTGAAATTTCTGCTGACGCTGAGGCAGCCGTTGACCCGATTCTGGAAGAGGCGGCTGATTCAGAAGATCAAGCCGAAGAGCAGGCCAACGACGATAGCGCCAGACGAATCGAAGAACTCGAAGAGCAGCTAGCCCAGGCTAAAGACCAGGCGCTGCGCGCTCATGCCGAAGCCATGAACACCAAGCGCCGCGCAGAGCAGGACGTTGAAAAAGCCCACAAATTTGCCCTGGAGAAGTTCGTCAACGAACTGATCCCTGTGGTTGAGAGCCTGGAAAAAGGTATTGAAAGCGCAGAACAGGGTGAAGGTCAGCACGAGACCATGCTCGAAGGCATGCGCCTGACCCACAAGCAGCTGCTGGATGCCCTGGCAAAATTCAGTGTTGAGCAGGTTAACCCTGAAGGCCAGCCGTTCGACCCGAACTTCCATCAGGCCATCTCCATGGTGCCCAACCCGGATATGGAACCCAACACCGTGATGAATGTCTTCCAAAAAGGCTACACACTGCACGGTCGTGTTATCCGTCCGGCCATGGTGGTGGTTTCCAAAGCGGCTTAACCAAAGAGGGGCTCCGGGAGGCTGATCGAGAATCTTGCAAGAGCCCCTTGAAAAAGCAAAGACCGCTCCCATATAGCAAACCAAGATCGTGGTAATCACCACCTAAACGCTGTTTCACCAGACTCAACATCGGTTGAAAGCATTGGGCAGCGAACAAAGATTTCAAAGTTTTCCGCCCTGATTATGGGCAATGGAGAGACTCAAAATGAGTAAAGGCAGAATCATTGGTATTGACCTGGGTACCACCAACTCCTGTGTGGCGATCCTGGACGGCGATAAATCCAAAGTCATCGAAAACGCTGAAGGCGCACGTACCACCCCTTCCATCATCGCCTACACCGACGACGGTGAGATTCTGGTAGGCCAGCCAGCCAAGCGCCAGGCGGTTACCAACCCCGACAACACCCTGTTCGCCATCAAGCGTCTGATCGGCCGTCGCTTTAAAGACGACGTCGTTCAAAAAGACATCAAGATGGTTCCGTACAAAATCATCGAAGCGGACAACGGCGATGCATGGGTTGAGGTTAAAAGTGACAAGAAAGCACCGCCTCAGATCTCTGCCGAAATCCTGAAGAAGATGAAGAAAACCGCTGAAGACTATCTGGGCGAGTCAGTAACTGAAGCGGTTATTACCGTTCCTGCCTACTTCAACGATTCCCAGCGTCAGGCTACCAAAGACGCAGGCCGTATCGCGGGTCTGGAGGTCAAGCGGATCATCAACGAGCCAACCGCTGCGGCGCTGGCTTACGGCATGGACAAGAAAAAAGGCGACCAGACCATCGCCGTTTATGACCTGGGTGGCGGTACTTTCGACGTATCCATCATCGAGATCGCTGACGTAGATGGCGAGCACCAGTTTGAAGTACTGGCCACCAACGGTGACACCTTCCTGGGTGGTGAAGACTTCGACCTGCGCCTGATCGAATACCTTGCCGACGAATTCAAAAAAGACCAGGGCATCGACCTGAAAGGCGACCCACTGGCCATGCAGCGTCTGAAAGAAGCCGCTGAGAAAGCCAAGATTGAACTGTCTTCTACTCAGCAGACAGACGTCAACCTGCCTTACATCACTGCCGATGCCACCGGTCCCAAGCACCTGAACGTTAAAGTCAGCCGTGCCAAGCTGGAATCCCTGGTAGAAGACCTGGTTGCCCGTTCTCTGGAGCCATGCCGCATCGCGGTCAAGGACTCTGACCTGGACCTGTCTGACATCGACGAAGTTATCCTGGTGGGTGGTCAGACCCGTATGCCACTGGTTCAGCAGAAAGTGGCCGAGTTCTTTGGTAAAGAGCCTCGCAAGGACGTTAACCCTGACGAAGCGGTGGCCATGGGTGCTTCCATCCAGGCTGCGGTTCTGGCCGGTGACGTCAAAGACGTTCTGCTGCTGGACGTTACTCCGCTGACCCTGGGTATCGAAACCATGGGCGGCGTAATGACGCCACTGATCGAAAAGAACACCACCATCCCGACCAAAAAGTCCCAGGTGTTCTCTACGGCCGACGACAACCAGGGCGCAGTCACCATTCACGTGTTGCAAGGTGAGCGCAAGCAGGCGACTCACAACAAGTCCCTGGGCCGTTTCGACCTGGCAGACATTCCGCCAGCACCTCGCGGCATGCCTCAGATCGAAGTCAGCTTCGACCTGGATGCCAACGGTATTTTGAATGTTTCGGCAAAAGACAAGGCAACTGGCAAAGAACAGTCTATTGTGATCAAGGCATCTTCCGGTCTGTCGGACGAAGAGATCGATCAAATGGTCAAGGATGCTGAAGCCAACGCAGCAGACGACAAGAAGTTCGAAGAGCTGGCGGCGGCCCGTAACCAGGCTGACAGTCTGGCGCACGCAACCCGCAAGACGCTGGAAGAAGCCGGTGACAAGGCCACTGAAGAAGAGAAGGCGGCCATCACCAAGGCGATCGAAGACGTTGAAGCCGCGGTCAAAGGTGACGATAAGGAAGAGATCGAAGCCAAGACCAAGGCACTGTCTGAAGCCTCTGCCGGTCTGGCCCAGAAGATGTATGCTGAAGCTCAGCAGCAGGGCGAAGCCCAGGCTGATGCCGGTGCCGACCAAAAGGCGGATGCAGCTGACGACGCCGTTGACGCTGAATTTGAAGAAGTAAAGGATGACAAGAAGTAAGACCAACTCGATCATCAATGACTGATGATAAGGTCACAACGCGGGATTCATTCCCGCGTTGTCGTATATATCAAAATGATGGCTTTGTCAGACTTGACCATGAATCCAGTTAGCTCTGTGTTTTCATGCTCGACTGGTGAATGCAGGTAGCTCAGGGTTTTTCTGATGTCAAAACGCGACTACTACGAAGTGCTGGGTGTAGAAAGGAGCGCTTCAGACAAGGACATAAAAAAGGCCTATCGTCGTATGGCCATGAAATATCACCCCGACCGTAACCCGGGTGATAAAGCAGCGGAAGATAGCTTCAAGGAAATCAACGAAGCCTTTGAAATTCTTTCCGACAGCGAGAAAAAAGCGGCCTACGATCAGTACGGCCACGCCGGTGTCGACCCGAACATGGGTGGCATGGGCGGTGCTGGCGGTTTTGCCGGTGGTAATTTCGGCGATATTTTCGGCGATGTCTTTGGTGACATTTTCGGTGCTGGCGGTGGTCGCAGCCGCAGTTCCGTCCAGCGTGGTGCCGATCTCCGCTATCAACTGGAACTCAGCCTTGAAGAAGCCGTTCGCGGCGTTAGCAAGAAAATCCGTATTCCGACACTGGTGAGCTGTAACGGGTGTGATGGCTCCGGTGCGAAAAAAGGCACTCAGCCTGTCAGCTGTACCACCTGTGGCGGTATTGGTCAGGTGCGTATGCAGCAGGGCTTTTTCTCTGTGCAGCAAACCTGCCCTGACTGTCGCGGCACAGGCAAGATGATTAAGGACCCCTGTAACGTCTGTCACGGTGAAGGCCGCGTTCAGGAATACAAGACCCTCTCCGTCAAGATTCCTCCCGGTGTTGATACCGGCGACCGTATCCGTCTGGCCGGTGAAGGCGAAGCGGGTGTCAATGGTGGACCAGCCGGAGACCTGTACGTTCAGGTCAGTGTTGCTGATCATCCGATCTTCCAGCGTGACGGCAAACACCTCTACTGTGAAGTACCCATCACATTTGTCGATGCCGCACTGGGCGGTGAACTGGAAGTCCCCACCCTGGAAGGCCGGGTGAAGCTGAAGATTCCAGCGGAAACCCAGACGGGTAAACTGTTCCGTCTGCGTGGCAAGGGTGTTGTCCCGGTCCGTGGTGGCAGTGCCGGAGATCTGATGTGCCGGGTTGTGGTTGAGACTCCAGTGAAACTGACGGAGCGTCAGAAAGAGTTGCTCAAGGAGCTGGATGACACCTTCAAAAAAGAAGGTGCCGGTCACCAGTCGCCTAAAAAGCAATCCTTCTTTGATGGCGTCAAGAAGTTCTTTGACGATATGACTTCCTGATCCCCCCCTCAAAAGGCCTCTGTTATCAGGGGCTTCCATTAAATGGTTGCGTTACTGCTGTTTTTGCGGTGATTTTTAGCATTGTCTTACTGTTTTTTTTCGGACATGAGCACCGGTGGTTCTCTTCTTGAGCTTTGCAGCGCAGGCAATCAGGGCATCAACGGCTGCCTGCTGACGTTGCTGGGTTGCATATTTGAGGGGCGTAAACCCGTCTTTGGTTCGAGCTCTGACGTCTGCTCCTTCGGCAATCAGAGCACAAATGGCCTCCAGCTGGCCTTTCCCGGCTGCATAGTGGAGGGGCGTAGCCCCGTTTTTGGTTCGAGCGTCGACGTACGCACCTTTGGCAATCAGAGCATAAATGGCTTTCTGCTGGCCTTTCTCGGCTGCATAGTGGAGGGGCGTATAATTATTTATATTCCCGGCATTAATATCAGTACCTTTGGCCACCAATTTGTCGACGAGCTCCCAATCACAGGCCGCAGCGGCACACGCAAGCACTGTTGAACCTAAATTATTACATGGTGCATTAACATCAAATCCAGCATTAACAAAACTCTTGATCATTGGGACATTTATCTTTTTATTGTCGCTGGCCCTTTTTAGGGGCGTAACCCCGTCTTTGGTTTGAGCGCTGACGTCTGCACCTTTGTCAATCAGAGCATCAATGGCTTCCTGATGGCCTTGAGCGGCTGCACAGTGGAGGGGCGTAAACCCGTTTTTGGTTCGAGCATCGACGTCCGCACCTTTGTCAATCAGAGCAACAATGGCTTCCTGCTGGCCTTGAGCGGCTGCATAGTGGAGGGGTGTAAACCCGTTTTTGGTTCGAGCATCGACGTCCGCTTTTCTGGCAATCAGTTCATAAATGGCATCCGGCTGGCCTTTCTCGGCTGCAAAGTGGAGGGGCGTATATTTAGTCTTTATATTCCTGGGGGCGTTAATATCAGCACCTTTGGCCATCAATTCGTCGACGAACCCCCAATCACAAGCCTCAGCGGCACACACAAGCATTGTTGAACCTAAATAATTACACGGTGCATTAACATCAAATCCAGCATTAGCAAAACTCTTGATCATTGAGAGACTTAACTTTTTATTGTCGCTGGCCCTTTTTAGGGCCGTATCTCCTTCCTCGGTTCGAGCGTTGACGTTGGCACCGTTGGCAATCAGAGCATCAATTGCTTGCTGCTGGCCTTGAGCGGCTGCAAAGTGGAGGGGCGTCCTCCCGTCAGTGGTTTGAGCGTTGACGTCCGCACCTCTGGTAATCAGAGCATTAATGGCTTCCTGCTGGCCTTGCTCGGCTGCAAAGTGGAGGGGCGTATATTTAGTCTTTATATTTCTGGGGGCATTAATATCAGCACCTTTGGCCTTCAATTTGTCGACGAACTCCCAATCACAAGCCTCAGCGGCACACGCAAGCATTGTTGAACCAAAATGATTACATGGTGCATTAACATCAAATCCAGCATTAGCAAAACTTTTGATCATTGAGATACTTAACTTTTTATTTTCACTGGCCTTTTTTAGGGCCGTATCTCCTTTCTCGGTTCGAGCGTTGACGTTCGCACCTCTGGTAATCAGAGCATCAATGGCTTCCTGCTGGCCTTGAGCGGCTGCAAAGTGGAGGGGCGTATATTTAGTCTTTATATTCCTGGGGGCGTTAATATCAGCACCTTTGGCCATCAATTCGTCGACGAGCCGCCAATCACAAGCCTCAGCGGCATACCCAAGCATTGTTGAACCTGAATGATTACATGGTGCATTAACATCAAACCCAGCATTAGCAAAACTCTTGATCATTGAGATACTTAACTTTTTATTGTCGCTGGCCCTTTTTAGGGCCGTATCTCCTTCCTCGGTTCGAGCGTTGACGTTGGCACCTCTGGCAATAAGGGCATCAATGGCTTTCCGCTGGCCGTTCTCGGCTGCACAGTGGAGGGGCGTCCTCCCGTCTGTGGTTCGAGAGTTGACGTCCGCACCTGCGGTAATCAGGGCATCAATGGCTTCCAGCCGACCTGTCTCGGCTGCACAGTGGAGGGGCGTCCTCCCGTCTTTGGTTCGAGCGTTGACGTCCGCACCTGCGGCAATAAGGGCATGAATGGCTTCCTGCCGGCCTGTCTCGGCTGCACAGTGGAGGGGCGTCCTTCCGTCTTTGGTTCGAGAGTTGACGTCAGCACCTCTGGCAATCTAGAGTCCCAATGGCTTCCAGCTGGCCTTGAGCGGCTGCACAGTGGAGGGGCGTCCTCCCGTCTTTGGTTCGAGAGTTGACGTTCGCACCTCTGTCAATCAGAGCACCAATGGCTTTCTGCTGGCCGTGAGCAGCTGCATAGTGGAGAGGTAAACCCGTATCGGTAATAATACAAATATTACGACGACACAATGGGCAAGTTGGATTTTTACTTGTCTTCAGCCATTTCTTAATACACGATGTATGATAATAATGATTGCAAATATTGACAGAAACTCTCCGGGAGCCGGTTATTTCGTCCAGGCAAACAGAACACTGCTTCACAACGTCGGCGTGTAAGGGTACAGGAGAAATGCGTTGAATAAGGTTATAACGTATGCCTGATAAGATACTCATTCCATTTAGACCTTCCTTGACGCAAAAAGTTCTATAAATTCCAAACTATTGCTTATTCCACTCATAAGAAAGGAAGAATAAAAGGTGTTTCTTGCCGCTGATAGTTGGCTCAGGTTTTATCTTCAACAGAGCAAGTGGCAGGGTTTGATGGTCAGGAAGATTCCTTAAGAACTATAGCGACCCACTGCCTTGGGAAGTTAAAGACAGAACCGCTGTGGTGAGCGTTACAGAAAAGACGCAGCTTGACTGCGTCAGGTGTGAGATCATGAGATGAGCACAAACAAGCTGATACGTCTCGAAATGCGGTTCGATGGCATCAAAAATGGAAGTTTGTGCTGCTCCATGATGAGTTCAGTGGATAACCAGTTATTGCCTGAGCGGTGTCTGGGACGCAGAAGTCAGATCTTCTTCAGGCCGATTTGCACTGTCCAGCATCTTGCGAATAACAAAAGAAAACACCTGGGCAATAATCACCATCGCCACGGCGGCTGCTGTCAGCATGGCAAAGTAGTCACCGTAAACACCCTGAACAAACTGCTGGGTGATTTCCTGTCCTTTTTCCATGGCAATACTGCCGGAGATCACCGCACCGATGATGCCAGACAGAGCCATGGCAATGTAGAACAGGGACACGGAGAAACCCTCAATCTTCTTGGGTGTTACTGAAAGAATAAAGGCAACCACCAGAGAACCTACAATCACTTCACCAAAGGCCAGGAAACCGTGGATCACCAGGAATACATCCGGGCTGATAATAACATCGGTACCAATGCCTTTAACCGCCATGGTCAGAATACCAAATGCAATAGTCACCAGTACGAAAGAGATGGATACTTTGCTGGCAGTAGACAGGTTAATACCACGCTTCTCAAGAGCCGTGAAACTCGCGGCAATGGCCGGACCTGCAACAATACACCACAGAGGGTTCATCGCCATGGATGCCTCTGGAGCCAGAGGGATAAAGCCAAGCAGCTCACCACGCATGGTATTGATAGTCACCATGGTCATGGAAGTCATCATCTGGCCGTAGTACACAAAGAATGCAGTCGCCAGAAATGCCATGATCAGGATGGTACCCATTTTCAGAGCATCCGACCGACTGGCTTTGAACATCAGGGAGATGAAATACAACAGTGCGGTACCACCAATGGCGTAGACAACGTACTTGCCGGTATCCATGTCGGAGAACATGAAGAACACCATACCGAGCATGATAACAGACAGCGCCAGGAAGATAGCAATGTTCATAGAGCTCAATGGCTGCTTGTCGATATCTTCACCAATCTCGACCAGTGGCTTGTGGAAAATAACCAGCATGGTAACCGCCAGAGCCGCCATGATAGAAGAGAGCGCAAAACCACCTTTAAAGCCAATAACCAGCACCAGCATTGGGTACAGATATTGACCCAGCAGGGCACCTATATTGTTAACCGAGTAGTTAATCGGGTAGCAGTTTTCAAAGTCTTCCTGAGATTTGAACGTACGCTTATAAAGGCTTGGGTAAGAAGGAGACATCAGGCCCCGGGCATAACTGGCCAGAGCAATCCCCAGCAGAGCCATTGGAGCATTGGTGATGGAAGCACCAAATGCCAGCAGCGCGTAACCTGCTGCGAATGCCATGTAAGCCAGCGTCAGTGAGCGTTTGGCTCCCAGAAATTTGTCAGCAATGAAGCCACCGGCAATGGCGAACAGAGGGCCGATGGAAGAGAAGGCACCAACGATCATCATGGTGTCTGCTTCACTGTATTGCAGCTCTTCCAGGAAGAAACGGGTCAAAATGACCATTACGCCATAAAAAGATAAGCCAAACATCATTTGGCAGAACATCATCGACTTGTTCAGTTTATTCCACATAGAAACTCTCTTTATAATGTGTGCATTCAGACGAGGGGAGCGACCTTCCCATTCTCAATTACTCCAACAACGTTGCACTGAATTACCAACACACAAAATAATTTTCTATGCCCTTTCGTAGTATTAGAGTTTCTAACAATCAAAAGCATAAGAAGTACAAGAAAAACCCACTAAAAGTGTGAAAAACCACACTTATAAACCAAAAAACGAAATCGATTTCACAAAATAAAGGTAAATACCAGCAATTGAAGGGACGCAGGACTAAAGCTGGTCTATGGCTGGCAAGCATTGCACAAAGGATTTGTCTCGGAATAATTTCCTCTTTTTGCCACGGAGACACGGAGTCACGGAGAAAAGAAAAAAATCTTTTCCTCTGTGCCTTCGTGTCTCTGTGGCAAGGTTTTTTCTTGACAGGGTCACATCGGACATGTGGAAGTTATTTCGGGACAGTTCCTTAAATGGATAGATGCTTATTGTCTACTGTAAGAAGCTGAACAGCACCCACCCACTTCAGCTTTGTACCCCCAGGCTTTCGACATATTCATCATAAATCTTCTGCACATCTTCTGACCTGATAACCACCAGATCCTCGCTATCCATCATTTTTTTGATTCTGGTGTTTTCCAACATTTCAGCATTGTCTTTCTGTTTGGCGACAAACTCAGAGATGTATTGATCACGGTAGTACTTACCTGGGAAAAAGAACTTATCATAGTTGAGTAGCAGATTTTTAACGTCAACCGTGCTTGTTGGTTTAACCACATGGAACGGTCTGAAACTGAGATTCTCTCTTCCGGCCAGACCAATGCTCATGGGTGCCTTCAAAGATTGGGCACGCTTGTAAAGATAGTGTGCAAAACGGGTTTGAGTCTCTTCCGGCTGGTTGCGGGTATCGATAAAGCCATTGGTCATCAGGAAGAGAGGCTTACCCACCTGGGACTGGCTTGAGGTCACTTTTCTGTAGGCAGGGATCCCATGGAGAAGACGACTGATATCGGGTATTCCATCTTCTGGCTGATCAGTCCACTGCTCAATTTTGGCAGAAGCGCCCAACAACGTTTCAAAGGTTTCCGAGCACCCGGTGGGCAGGGTGTCTTCATCTATCTCCGTCACCATCTCGTTGATCTGTTGGGTATAACGCCTCGAGAAAGAGAAAGGGAGTTCATTGTTCTTCCAGAGATCATACCAGTTTTCAATATTCTGGTTGGCAAGCATTCCCAACGATGGGACATTTGCTTCGATCCAGCGCCACTGTTTGAGATTTAGAAAGAGATTAAATGAATAGTCTACTCTGGGTTTAAACCACTTTTTTTGGACAATAAAAGCAGCCAAAACAGAACACCATCCGATATTAGTCACTTTTTTTTCAATGCAGTGCTTCAAGTGCTTAGTCAGTACCGATTCAAGGAAACCCCACATTTTCTTCGGAGGATGGTAGCGAGACGGTGCATCAAGTTGATGTTGAGCATATTCAATATGTTCCACAACCTGCCTGCAGTCATCTGAACCCGACTCAGCCATTTGATTCAAACCAGCCAATAATGACTCTTCCACCTGCCTTTGTTCTTCAACGAAGGAGCTGTCATATTGTTTGCAGGTTGACAAGCGTTCACATCCCTGACTAAAGCCTTCCAGATTGGCTTTTTTGAAATGCCCTACTACCCCGGGGGCTAAAGCAGTAAGGGAGTACTGGTCAGTCTCCCGCTCTGCGAAATCATGAACATCAATTTTTGGAAAGTAAGGATTGTGGCCATGAATATCCTCTTCCGAATAAGCACCGCCCAAATCATAGGTTTCCCAATCATGGCCATTCCAGACTTCTGCCCAGACATGGATCTCACTTTTAACAATACGGCAGGTGATACCAAAATATTGCATAATAAATTTGAAAACAGGTGCACGGTGCCTGCAAGCGCCAACAGCCTCTGAGAGCAGAATCTGTGCCAAATCATCTTTGATCTTAAGGTGACTTTGATTGTCAAACTGACGACAATATTCCGCTGCTGCGGCAATGCGCCCCTGATCATCCGTTGCGTTGATAATATCCAGTACCAACTGCTGCTTAGCGGTCAGCATTATGGGGGCTTGTGCAGCTGCCCGCACCGTATTGAACAGGACATCAACGCGATGCCTGACCGGTTCCGGACAACGGTTGCCCTGTGGAGAGATCAGGTCATCACGCTGATTACGATCATGGGGTTTGAACAGTTCTGCCGGGAGGCAACAGCATTTGTTTTTTTTCTGAGTCGCTACTGGTTGAGTATCATGCACTTTACTGACATTGGCTTTTTCAAGCAGACCAGCGTCACCGCATTTTTTGCTCAGTTTATAGTGGACATGAATACTGCAGTTGATGATTAAACCTGAAAACCGAATCCAGTGCTGGCCAGTATAGTTATCCAGGAATACCTGGTGAGCCCGCACCGGCTCCGTTCGAAGTTCAGTTATCTCCTCCCTGGGTTGCCTGCCGGGCAGAGGAAACAATTTATGGCCTGGTCCGACCTTGATTGTGTGACACCCATAAGATTCCCACGGATACAGTTGAACCGTAGTATTTGGAGCCATTGCCTCAGGAAAGACCCTGATTAAATCGCTCTTTCCGGGTGTCCAATCCTTCGTGTAAATATCGCCTTCACCGGTCACTTGATAACGAATGACATCTAACCGATATTTCATGATGTCCTCACCGTAGAATGTTCTTTCCCTCCATACAGGCTCGGATTGAGACCCGCAACATCCAATGACCGTTCTGGTTTCTATGGATTGGTAGCCATTCCCACCATCTCTCCAACCCACACGTTGCCGGGGCTGCTCTCTAACAGGAGACGTCACATTACCGTCAAGTTTCTTGCCAGTTGTTCGACGCAAGTAAGGCAAACACCGTGCAATGGCAAGAGCGGGAAGACAGCAAACCACCGCAACCGGCAGACAGGCAGGCTTCAGATAAGCCTCCCAGACTGAAACTGGCCTGTCGATGTCCACTTGCAGGTCACCGCCCAATAAGCGTTCCCAGATCTCTCTTTCTGAAAAAATGTGTCGGAACCCATCCAGGTACCTCAGAGCATCCATGTGCCCGGCTGAAACCTGCAACTCGGCAGGACCCGCCTTCCAGCCGCTGAGCTTAAATACCTCCGAAGGTAGAACGTCGCTGTCTTTTATGCGTGCACGAAACCACTGTCGCTGCTGCATAACATAGAGCGCCTTGCTTTGATTATCACCACCGACTCCCAGATCATCTGGCAGATCGGTCTCGTGCCGCCATAACCACTGGGCAGTCCGCTTGATAATTTCTGCCCTGGCATCGCTATCCGACAGCTTCTCATCAATAACGAGTTCCCGTGTCTGCGTGACACCAAAACCACCGGATGTTGAGCGTTGGATAAATAATGGCCTGTCCAGGTCGGGAATGGTTTGAAAAAGCCAGCGGCATAACCCGTGATCGTAACGATGACCATCTACCGTTGCTGGTTGCTCTGGCATTGAATCCCGAAGGAAACCAGCAACCTCCTCTTTGGCGATTTTTCCGGCTGCCATATAGAGGAAGTAATGCTGACAGAATAATGCCGTTAAATCCGATTGTGCCGTGACTGCTGCCGCGAGCTTTTGCAGATCACGGCAAACCGGGAACAGGGCCTGCCCGGATTTTTTTAACCGTTGGTAAACGTAACAATGCAGGGCGGCAATACGCTCAGCGGTTTGATCCGGGTTTTCCGGGGGTAATAATTGCCGGGCAATCCTGCGCAGCTCCTGCTCATTGTAATCATCGATTCTGATAATCCGGAAACGATCATTAAGTGCCGGTGAAAATGCGCTGCGCCCGCTGTATTCCGGTGGGTTGGTGGTGGCAAAAAGGTGGAAGCCGGGTGTGCAAGGCTCGGTCAGTACATCATTGAGTTCACCTTCAAGGTCGGCACTGCTGATCATGTTCAACTCTGAAACCACCAGAACCGTCCCTTCCTGCTGGGCTTCCCTGATGGCTTGCTTCAGTTCAGCCCAGTCACAGTCTCCGGCATTGAAGTAACGGACATTGGTGGGCCTGCCCGTCTCACCACTGGCATCCCACATATCCAGCAGCAACTTCAAGGTTGCGTCCTTGCCTCTGCCGGCCGGGCCTTCAACCAGTGTCGCCCTGCGCCCTGAATGGCGAACGCCACTTTCATGCTCAAGACGGAGGCGATCAAGATCCTGGGCCAGCGTCTGCATTAATGATTTAACGGACTGTGATGATGTATCAAATTCAGGTTTTGCCCGGTTAACATAGCGACAGAATGTGTCGTAAAGCTGATCAAGACGCAGGTCGTATCCTGTCACAGTGGCTGGCAGTTTGTGGGCCTCATAGCGGTGCTCAAACCACAGCTTTAAAATCTGGTAAGACGCCTGAGTCTGATTATTCAGTGAGTGAGCGATGACACTGTCAAACCCGTTCCAGACCATATCATCGAGCTGGGTTTGCGTGACACGCCTGCCGCTGTAATGGAGCTGACAGGCGATCCAGCCACAGACGTCGGTGAGATCCCGGGGGCTGAAGACCCGGTCCGGCAGCAGCAGTTTCAGTTGCTTTTGCAGCTCCATCACCGTGTCGGCAGTCTGCCGGGCCGCAGTGTCATCCAGCCCTTTTAAAGAGGCCCCATAAAATAGCCTGTTCAGTGTCGGCAAGACCACCTGTTCTTTCAGGAACTCAGGGCTTAAAGCGGGATAGTGAACCCTTATACCCCGATCCTGCAGGACCGTTTGCTCACTGCGGCCGGAGTAGGCACCGGGATTACAGGTGAACACAACCCGGTGTTGAGGTGAAATGTCCACTCTTTCGGAACCACAGAATATATGGGGATTGGCCGACCAGATACCGGCCAGCACGTTATCCAGAAGATTAGCGGCAAGATTCGCTTCATCCACCACCAGGGTCACCATCTCACCGGGTTCGGGCTCTGTTCTGGCCCATTTCAGGATAATTCCCGCCTGCTCTGTCATCTCACGGTCATCACCCTGAGGTTGCCAGACCCACCGTTTGAGGAGATGGCTCTCTTCTGCGCTGGGGCCAATGGTCAGGGTAAACGTAGGGCCTGACAATTTTGCTGCCTGATGGGCGAGATAGCTTTTGCCCGTACCGGTGGTGCCCTCAAGGGTGATCAATTTATTACCACGGATTCGTCGTTTGAGTCGAGCCAGCCTCCTGAGCCCCCTGCTGTACTGGGATATGCGTTTTGAAAGTATTTGCTCCAGCACCGACGGATCATCATCACTAATATTAATAAATTGCCGTTCCAGCAGGCTGCGGATCAAATTCCGCTGCTGGTTTTCGGAGGCATTTTGCTGGATTCTCAGAATCCGGGTGGAGAGGTTCTCCAGTCGCGTCTGAACCGGAATACTCTGTTGCTTCCGAAAATCCCAGCCGGCGTACAGGGCATTGTTCAGAATCCGGGTAATGACGGATGAGCGGCAGGTCGCCTCAGGCAGTGTATTCAAGAGTTCATCATCACACCCAAGTCTTTTTTTCAACGTCCGCTGGTAAACTCTGGGGGCGTGGCGACATAGCAGCGCGATCAGTGTTTTCCTGTGGCCAGGCTGGTTATAATCAAGCGCCATTGGCTCAGGGTGTGAGAAAAATCCCTCGCCGAACAGTTCAACCAGCTCCCATCCGTTGCTGGTAATATAGGCACTGTTGATCAGGTGACCATCCCCAAGAACCGCAGTCAGCTTATCAATATCCACCCAATAGCCATTCGGGTCGGGCCATATTTGTCGGGTAATTGACTTTGCGAACGCTCTGACTTGTTTTTCTTTTCTGGCGACATGTGTCACCAATGTTGCAACGGCTTTGCGATAGTGGACAGGAAGCGCTTCGGTGCCGCCCTCCTCCGCGACGATGGCATTGGCTTCATTCAGTACCGATTGCACCATGGCATCCGACAACGCTGGCCAATTAATAGTGGCAAACCTTTCCGGCAGCGTCCTTAAAGCACTGTGCAGTTTTTTCAGCCCCTCTTTCAGCTTGTGCCAGGCTTGGGAGTGTTCAGGAGCCGGCGGAGTCACGGCCACTTCCCGGGCAATTGCACTGTGCCATACCGGCGATTCCGTCCTGACACCTTCAGGCCATACCAGGTAAATTCTGGAATCCGCCGGTATCTGCTCTTTACTGCCATTGACAAAGAAGTGGCCCGGTTTCAACAGCAGGGTTTCCAGTTCAAGCTGCAACCTGGGGTTTTGCTCCAGGCCACACAAGATAACCGGTTTATTTGACTGCAAAGCCTTCATCAAGCCGGACCAGCGGAATCCGTATTGGTATCTGGCTTCAGAGGCTATGTGTGGGTTATTAACCAGCTGTGTCAGGGTCGTTTCAGGATTGACACGGACAATCTCAGCCTCCGGGTGTCTGTTGAACAGATCATTCACCAGTGCTTCGTGATCCTCACTGCGCTGGATCCGGATCATTGGCTCAAATGCGTCACCCGCCAATTGTGGCGAACTGTCAGGCCTGGCAGGAAAAAAAGACTCTGGTTGTCTGGTTTCGAGCAATGTCAGCGGAACTTTCGTTTCTTTTGCTTCCATCAGCGTTGTGAGCCGATGAAGTAATTGTGTCCACTGCGCCTCCTCCAATGACGAGGTCACCACTATTGACCCTCCTGCCTGAATGGCTTCTTTCAGAGGATGGTGTTCGCAACTCTCTCCTTTGTCGTTAATCCCCACTGTGCTCAGCCAGCTTTTAACATTAGCGGAATTGATGGTGATGAGCGGACCGTCAGGGATATTGGCTAGCAGCCTGATACTGCCAAGGAGCCGGGACCTGTCTTCCCCCCCGGATTGTCTGACCCGGAAGAACATCTCTTCAGGCAGTGACAGTTTTTCTCCCTGTGCTTCGATTTCCCTGGTGATTTTTATATTCCGCAGCGCCTGGGTAAATGCCGGATCCCCTTCGGGGGCATCGGTTATCCACAGTTTTTTAGGTGCCTCTCTCTCAATGGCTCCCGCCTCCCAGCCGAATCCATGATCGGCCTTAACACCGTAGCTCCCGAGCAGTGTTTGCCGCCAGGGAACACTGCCGTGACACAAATTAATGGAGAACTTTTCATGTTCATGGGCCGGGTTATTGTCATCCGGGGCGCAGGGAGAGATATCAAGAATAGAGCGGTGTGCTTCAGGAACGCTGGTGAGGGATGCCAGCTTTTTCTGATAATCCCAGGTATTGTCTACCCGGTTTATGCGCCGACAGGTATCGGCACCCAATGAAAAGGTATTACCGGTATGAAGCTGCTTTTTTTGCACCAGGACCAGTATCTCAACATGACTGCCTAATCTGATTTTATTTAATGCAGGGCTTTCCGGGTCAAGCAGGTCATTGAGTGCCACGGTATCGCTGGGGTGCATCTTCTGTAAATCAACCACCAGCTTGATCGGGCGACTGTTGTCAAATAACTTGCCGGGTGAACGCTGGCATTTGCCACCACCTTCCAGATGAATACGCTGGCGCAGGTTGTCCCTGGACAAATCTTCAAAACTTTGAATCAGGTGAATCTCAGCACCGGCCTCACCATTTTGTGCACGTTGATACTCAAAGGTAGACAGCCTGTCCAACAGTGCATCTACGTCATCATCAGGTGGCATGATGACACAGTCAAACTTCACCGGGTTGGCGGTATCCGCTCTCTTTTTTTCCGTTGCGGCAATATCAAAGCTATGAATTGGTCGTCTTTCACGGCCCGGGCCACTGGAAGAAGTATCATCTTCCGGTGACATCTGAAGAAATGGAGTGTATTCATCAAATAACTCGTCACTTGATGATGAATTGCCAACAGCCGGAGGACTGGAGGGGAAGATACCTCCAAGGAATAAACCGGAAATTCTTTCGAAAACATTCATATCCGCAAGTCTTCTCCAGTCAGAAGCTGGCCAAATGATCCATACAATTCATTTTGACCACAATTTAGCAAGAATGTTCCGTATCTTTACACGTTACTTCGACCCGACGTTAGTCACGGCGGATACTGCGATAGCCGTTATGGCGGTGGTGGCTTTGGTTGCGACGGCGGTGATGGTGGTGGGTGCGGTGATGAGTGAGTAAATCCCGCAAATTTCAACACTTACAGATCGTGGTACCTTAATGTATGCAGATGTAGCACCCTGTAGCGGGCAACCGGAAATCCGATTCAATGTAATATTCGGAAATTTCTATCGCCAAAGATTAAATTCTCAGGCTAGAATAGCATTCCCTTGATTACCTTTGGAGCCATGCGTGGTTACGCTTGTTGCGTATGTTGTCATCGCTATTGCGGTGTCCTTCGTTTGTTCGGTGTTTGAAGCCGTCCTACTCAGTATCTCCCCGGCCTATGTGGTTAGCCTTGAGCAGAAAAACAGCAAATGGGCAAAGATTGTCCGTGAGCTGCACGATCATATTGACCGCCCTCTGGCCGCTATCCTTACCCTGAATACCATTGCTCATACCATTGGTGCGGCAAGTGCGGGTGCCCAGGCGGCGAAAGTCTTTGGTGATGCCGCTGTTGGAGTTTTTTCCGCCGTGCTGACCTTACTGATCCTGGTATTGTCTGAAATTATTCCAAAAACCATTGGTGCGTCCTGGTGGCAATCCCTGGTTCCGGTCATGGCCGTTGGTGTGCGCTTTATGGTTAAGCTGCTACTGCCCATTATCTGGATCACCGAGTTACTGACCAGCAAGCTGAGTCCGAAGGACAAAACCAACCCTTATCTGCGTGATGAAATTCAGGCGATGGCTGACCTTGGCTTTCAGGTGGGTGCACTGCAGGGTGTCGAGTCTGAGCTGATGAAAAACATGCTGAAGTTTCGTGATCTCCAGATTGTGGAAATCATGACGCCTCGCTCAGTGCTGTTTTCATTACCGGAATCTACGACCACTGACGCTTATATGAAGGAGTTCACCGGTTCCAGCTTCTCGCGTATTCCTGTGTACGGTGAAGACCCGGATGATATCAACGGCTTTGTCATGAGAAATGACATTCTGCTTTCCCATCTTCGGGAAGGCGGCAGTACCAGACTGGAAAGCCTGAAACGTCCGATTATTGCCGTGCTGGAAAAGGAGCCACTGCCAAAACTGATGGCAACGTTCCTGGAAAAACGCAGCCATATCGCCATGGTGGTCACCGAATATGGCGATATCCGTGGTATCGTGACACTGGAAGATATGATTGAAACACTGCTTGGCCGCGAAATCGTCGATGAAAGTGACGAAGTGGTGGATATGCAGCTGGCAGCAAAAACCAAGTGGGCGCATCGCCTGACGGCAACCGCTTCCTGACAGCCTTCTTCCATAAATCGGGCAGTTCATAATTTATGAAATACCTGAAACTGATCATGCTGTCGGTGGGCTTGAGCGGGTGTGATCAGTTTTTTCCTGAAACACCGGATTTATCCCGTTCGCCCATGACCGTCTTGCTGGAAGACCAGATCCAGCCACGTTATACCAGCCTGGTTTCTGAGGCATCGAACCTGAGAAACCTTGCCTCGGAATTCTGCCTTAATCCGGATAACAAAAATTTCGGGCTCTTGCAGCAACAGTGGCGTACGACCATGTTAAGCTGGCAGTCAGCGGAAGCGGTTAGCCAACTGATGCTGGAAGAGAATATGGAAGGCTGGCGTTTTCAGTTCTGGCCAGATAAGAAAAACCTGACCGGCCGCAAGGTTGAAGCACGGCTCAAAAGTGCAGCCCCTGTGCCATTACGGTCAGACAGCGTTATTCTCCAGGGGCTTTCCGCTTCCGAATACCTGCTCTTCGATTCCCGGGCCAATGATGCCCTGGCCTTGAAAAAAACCGAGTATTGCCAGTTTCTGATGGAAAACACGGAAGCACTGTTTGCCAACAGCATGGAGTTGCAGCAGAACTGGGAAAAGTCCGGTAACTATTCCCTCAAGTTGATGGCAATGGAGCGAGGCCAACATGCCCTGGGCCTGGATGGCTGGGTGCTGAACAGCCTGGATGCCCAGACTTCACGGCTGAAACAAGAGCTGGCCCTGCCCCTGGGGAAACATCGCACCAACCTTTTTCTGGCGGAATCCTGGCGCAGCCAGCAGTCGCTGGAAAATATCCGGACGGTGCTTGCAACCGCTGATTCGCTGGTCACCCTGGCCATTGAACAATCCGTTAATCCGGAACAGGCGGCGTTGTGGCAAGGCATTGTTCAGGTGCTGGACCGTGTCTTATCAGCCATGCAACACCTGCCTTATGATTTCACCACCGCGATTGAACAGGGAAGGATTGAAGAGCTTTATCAGCTGAAAGAGCACATTAACGCACTTAGCCAGCAGATTGTCACAACGGCGGGCAGGCTTCAGGTGCCTTTGGGTTTTAATTCGAGTGATGGGGATTAGTACATTATTTCAATGCGTTGATGTGTCCAATCTCCGTTCACCCTGAGCGGAATCGAAGGGTGATTGGCACAGTCTTTATTCAGGGCATGGAGCTTACGCCCTTCGACTCCGCTCAGGACGAACGGAGTTTGGGCGTCATTGATAGAGAAAACCCATCAAATACATTGGAACCGTGTAACCGTGCATTATTTCAATGTGTTTGATGTGTCCAATCTCCGTTCACCCTGAGCGGAGTCGAAGGGTGATTGGCACAGTCTTTATTCAGGGCATGGAGCTTACGCCCTTCGACTCCGCTCAGGACGAACGGAGTTTGGGCGTCATTGATCGAGAAAACCCATCAAATACTTTGGAACCGTGTAACCGTGCATTATTTCAATGTGTTTGATGTGTACAATCTCCGTTCACCCTGAGCGGAGTCGAAGGGTGGTTGGCACAGTCTTTATTCAGGGCATGGAGCTTACGCCCTTCGACTCCGCTCAGGACGAACGGAGTTTGGGCGTCATTGATAGAGAAAACCCATCAAATACATTGGAATTGTGTAACCGTGCATTATTTCAATGTGTTTGATATGTACAATCTCCGTTCACCCTGAGCGGAGTCGAAGGGTGATTGGCACAGTCTTTATCCAGGGCATGGAGCTTACGCCCTTCGACTCCGCTCAGGACGAACGGAGTTTGGGCGTCATTGATCGAGAGAACCCATCAAATACATTGGAACCGCGTAACCGTGCATTATTTCAATGCGTTTGATGGGTACAATCTCCGTTCACCCTGAGCGGAGTCGAAGGGTGGTTGGCTCAGTCTTTATTCAGGGCATGGAGCTTACGCCCTTCGACTCCGCTCAGGACGAACGGAGTTTGGGCGTCATTGATAGAGAGAACCCATCAAATACATTGGAACCGTGTAACCGTGCATTATTTCCATGCGTTTGATGTGTACAATCTCCGTTCATCCTGAGCGGAGTCGAAGGGTGATTGGCACAGTCTTTATTCAGGGCATGGAGCTTACGCCCTTCGACTCCGCTCAGGACGAACGGACTTTGGGCGTCATTGATAGAGAGTGAAGTGGTTTAATGACTTAGGACACCTCGTTAAGCACAATAGTACCATTGATGACGAGGTAGAAAGTGACAAAGCAGCGTAAGAATTATTCTCCGGAATTTAAGCGTAAAGCCATTGCTATGGTAGTTGAACAGGGGCAGGCTGCTACAGAAGTGGCCAGAAGTCTTGGTATCCATGATGGTAACCTAAGACGCTGGGTACGTGAGCAGAATGAAAAAAAGGAAATGTCTTTTCCTGGCAAAGGGCAGCAAGCTCTGACGCCTGATCAACAGCGAATAAAAGAGCTGGAAGCTGAAAATCGCCAGTTGAAAATGGAGCAGGAAATCCTAAAAAAGGCGACGGCCTTCTTCGCGAAAGAACTGTTGTAAGGTTTGCATTCATACAACAGGAGAAGGTGGTCTATCCGGTGCAGGTACTCTGCAAAGTGATGCAAGTGGGGCGCAGTGGCTTTTACCGCTGGCAGAAACAACAGACTCAGCAGGAGAACTCCAGGGCTGAACAGTTCCGCCTGGAGGCTGATGCGCAGCAGATTTTTGTCGACTCTGATCGCTCATATGGCAGCCGAAGAATGGCAAAAGCACTGCGAAGCAAGGGTTACAGCATAGGTCGCCATCAGGCAACAACACTGATGAAACGGTTGGGGCTGGTCGTGAAGTATGCGAAAAAATTCAAGGTGACGACGAATAGCAGGCACAAGTTTCCAGTTGCAGAAAATCTCCTGAACAGGGAGTTTGCAGTCACGAAGGCGAATAAGGTCTATACGACAGATATTACTTATTTATGGACTCGCGAGGGATGGTTGTATCTGGCAGTGGTTATGGACCTCTATTCAAG